>JAIRRE010000287.1 GCA_031256125.1 Burkholderiaceae bacterium | reverse complement strand
CGCACGGCGCGCTGCACGGTTTGCGCGTCATCGACCTCAGCCGCGTGCTGGGTGGCCCGTACTGCACGCAAACGTTGGCCGACCACGGCGCGCAGGTCATCAAACTGGAACCGCCCGGCGGCGACGAAACGCGCACCTGGGGGCCGCCGTTTCTAGGCCCGGCGTTCGGTCCGGGGCTGAGTGAAACAGCCTGGTATTACGCCGGCGTCAACCGCAACAAACAGGGCATTTGCGTCGATCTGACACGCGAGGAAGGCCGCGCCATCCTTTGGCAGTTGCTTGAAGGCGCCGACGTGCTGGTCGAAAACTTCAAGCCCGGCACGCTGACGCGCTGGGGCATGGACTATCAGCGTGATTTGCGCCCGCGTTTCCCGCGCCTGATTCACTGCGCCATTACTGGCTTCGGCGCCGACGGACCGCTGGGCGGATTGCCCGGCTACGACGCGGTAATTCAGGCGATGGCTGGCCTGATGAGCGTCAACGGCGAGCGCGATGGCCCAGCGCTGCGCATTGGCTTGCCGCTGGTCGATCTGGTGACTGGCCTGAATGCGCTGGCGGGCATTCTGCTGGCGCTGGCCGAACGCGAGAAAAGCGGTTTGGGGCAATCGGTGGACATTGCCTTGTACGACTGTGGCATCTCGCTGTTGCACCCGCATCTGCCGAACTTTTTCGGCAACGGCCGCACGCCGCAGCGCAGCGGCAACGCGCATCCGAACATCACGCCTTACGACAGCTACCAAACGGCCACCGGGCCGATTTTTCTGGCGGTAGGCAACGACGGCCAGTTCGCCAAGCTGTGCGCTCATCTGGGCGTGCCCGATTTGGCCAGAGATCCGCGCTTTGCCGACAACCGCAGCCGCTGCGGCCATCGCGCCGAGTTGAAAGCGGCGCTGGAGGAACAACTGACCGCCCACGCTTGCGAGCCGTTAGCGCGCGATCTGATTGCCCTGGGCGTGCCCTGCGGCCCGGTGCAAACCATCGACGCGGTGGTTGCGCATCCGCATACGCGGCACCGGCAAATGCTGGTCGAAATGGACGGCTACCGCGGCACCGGCGCGCCGGTCAAGCTCTCGCGCACCCCGGCGGCCTATCGCAGCAAGCCGCCGGCGCTGGGCGCCGACACGCGCCGGGTGCTGGATGCGCTGGGCATCGACGCGCCAACACAACAACGCCTGTTCGAGGCGGGAATCGTGAAAGGCTGATGGTCAGGCCGTGGGCGAGCAGACTTGCCCCGCCCACGGCGGCCTGCGACAATCGCCCGGTTTTCCGGTGCGCCGAAGGCTTGGTCTGGCGGCGCGTTTCGTATTCACGAACTCCGAGGGAGTGTTTGCCATGTTCTTTGCGATGAGTAGTCTCAATCCCAGTCGGCTGGGCCGCCGGGCTGTGTTGGCGCTGGGTGTTGCATTCGGCGCCGGGCTGGTTTTATCGCTGGCAGGCTGCGACAAGCCGGCTAGCAACAGCGCGAGCAGCGCGCCAAGTGCCGCCAGTTCGTCTGCGGCAGCCCCGGCGGTGCCCGACAAGATCGTCATCGGCCTGGACGACAACTTTCCGCCGATGGGCTTCCGCGATGAAAAAAATCAACTGGTCGGCTTTGACATCGATCTGGCGCGCGAAGCCGCCAAGCGGTTGGGTACGCAAGTGGAATTCAAGCCGATTGACTGGAGCGCCAAGGAAGCCGAACTCAACGGCCACCGTGTCGATGCGCTGTGGAACGGCTTGACGATTACCGAAGAGCGCAAGAAGAACATCGCCTTTACCTCGCCCTATCTACAAAACCGTCAGATCATCGTGGTGACCAATGATTCGCCGATCAAGACCAAGGCCGACTTGGCAGGCAAGGTGGTTGGGGTGCAGGATGGTTCTACGGCGATCGATGCCGTTCAGCGCGATACTGCGACCGCCAAGTCGCTCAAGGAACTCAAGAAATTCGGGGACAACGTGACCGCGTTGATGGACCTGAAAACCGGCCGCCTGGACGCGGTGGTGGTGGACGAGGTGGTGGGGCGCTACTACCTGACCAAGAAGTCCGGCGAGTACCGCGTGCTCGACGATAACTTTGGCACCGAGGAATACGGCGTGGGCGTACGCAAGGACGACACTGCGCTGCTCAATAGCCTGGAAGACACACTTAGCAAAATGAAGCAGGACGGCGCGGCGGGGGCGATCTCGACCAAGTGGTTCGGCAAGGACATCATCGTCAAGTAAGAATCATCTGCCAAGGAGAAATATGGTGGCGGGGAAAAAAGCTACGATGGCCATTGCTTATGATTTCGATGGCACATTGGCTCCAGGAAATATGCAGGAACACCAATTTCTCCCAGATATTGGCATGAAGCCGCAAGACTTTTGGCAAGAGGTTCGAGACACGGCACAAAAGAATCAAGCTGACGAAGTGCTTGTTTATATGAATCTAATGTTGCGCAAGGCAGCAGGATCAAATGTCTCAGTTCATAAAAAAGATTTTAAAGATCGAGGCAAACAGGTTCCGCTCTTTGCTGGAGTAGAAGAATGGTTTGGGCGTATTAATAAATATGCTAAAAGCACAGGTATTAATTTAAATCATTATCTTATATCCTCGGGTAATGCGGAAATATTTGAGGGCACAGCCATTGCAAAATATTTTGAAAAAGTGTTTGCTTCCAGATATTTATTTGATGCAAATGACGTGGCAACATGGCCGGCATTAGCGATTAATTATACAACAAAAACACAATTTCTATTCCGTATCAATAAAGGAGTTATGGATATTAGCGATAACGCCGCTGTCAATAAGTATATTCCAAAAGAAGATCGCCCAGTACCATTTGAAAATATAGTTTTTATAGGAGATGGCACAACGGATATTCCTTGCTTTAGATTAGTAAAGGATCTCGGAGGTCTTTCTGTTGCGGTTTACACACCGCATCAGAAGGGTGCAAAAGCTAAAACAGATGATTATTTAAGAACTGGCCGTATCCATGTGGCTGTACCCGCAATTTATACTGAAAATTCAGAATTAGATAAAGTAATCAAAGCACAGATTGATGCAGTCGCTAGCCGACATGCTTTAAACAGTATTGTTAAAGCTAATGCGTAATGAACTCAGATTGCGAATCATTTGCATTTAAAAAAATGCGCTTATTTTAACGTATGGACTATTTTCTGTCCATTTTCGGCCCGCTCGTCCAAGGCGCGGGGCTGACGTTGGAGGTGTTTGCCATCACGCTGGCGCTGGCGTTGCCGCTGGGGCTGGCGGTGGCGCTGGCGCGCCTGTCGCGCTGGCGCGGCGTGGCCGTGACCTTAAGCGGCTATATCTGGCTGATGCGCGGCACGCCGCTGATGCTGCAGATGCTGTTCGTTTATTTTGCGCTGCCCTTTGTACCGGTGGTGGGCATCAAACTGGACGACTTCCCAGCGGCCATCGTCGCCTTCACGTTCAACTACGCGGCGTATTTCGCTGAGATTTTCCGTGGCGGCATCCAGTCGATTGACCGCGGCCAGTACGAGGCGGCCAAGGTGCTGGGTCTGAGCTACGGTCAGACCATGCGGCGCATCGTGCTGCCGCAAATGGTCAAGCGTGTGCTCGCGCCAGTCAGCAACGAAACCATCACGTTGGTCAAAGACACATCGCTGATCTACGTGTTGGCGATGAACGATCTGCTGCGCATTGCGCGCGGCATGGTGCAGCGCGATTTCACCACCCAGCCCTTCGTGGTGGCGGGCCTGTTCTACCTGGTCATGACGCTGGTGCTGACCGTCGGCTTTGCGCGTCTTGAAAAGAAATATGCGGTCTATGATGGCTGACCCAGCAATTGAATCAATCACGCCGATGATTCGCGCCGAAGGTATCCACAAACGCTTCGGCGCGCTGGAGGTACTCAAGGGCGTATCGGTCGAGGTCGGCCAGGGCGACGTGGTGGCGGTCATCGGCCCTTCCGGCTCGGGCAAAAGCACGCTGTTGCGCTGTATCGCGTACCTGGAAACCATCGAACAGGGCCGCATCGAAATCGAGGGCGAGACGATGGTTGCCACCGACGCGCAAGGCCAGTGCCGCTATGCCGGCGATGTGCAGGTGCGCCGCATCTGCCGCAAGATGGGCATGGTGTTCCAGCACTTCAATCTGTTTCCGCACCTGACGGTGTTGCAGAACCTGATCGAAGCGCCGATGACCGTCAAGGGCATCAAGCGCGAGGCCATCGTGCCGCGCGCTCAAGCGCTGCTGCGCAAGGTGGGCCTGCTGGACAAGCAGGACGTTTACCCCTCGCGCCTGTCCGGTGGCCAAAAGCAGCGGGTGGCGATTGCGCGCGCGCTGGCGATGGAACCGAGGATCATGCTGTTCGACGAGCCGACTTCCGCGCTCGACCCCGAGCTGACCGGCGAAGTACTGCGCACCATGCGCGAGCTGGCACAGGAACACATGACCATGCTGGTGGTCACGCACGAGATGGGCTTTGCGCGCGAAGTCTCCACGCGCACGCTGTTCATGGATGGCGGCGAAGTCATCGAAGCGGGCGCGCCCGCGCAAATCTTCTCCGCGCCCGCGCATCCACGCACGCGGGCTTTTCTGGAACACATGCTGTAGCGTTCCTCACACCACCAGCGGCACGGCCGCGCCGTCCATGGAAACGATGGCGCCGGAAACATAGCTGGCGCGCGCCGAGCTGAGAAACACGATCACGTCGGCAATTTCTTGCGGCGTAGCCAGCCGCCTAAGCGGCATATGGGCAGACAAGCACTGCCGCACTTCATCGCCGGACAAGCCGCTCATGCGCGCTTCGGCGTCGATCCCTTCCTGTAACCTGTCAGTGAGCGTCGCTGCCGGGTTGACCGCATTGATGCGCAAGCCCTGCGCGCCGTAACCGCTGGCCAGGCCCGCCGTGACCAGCATCAGCGCTGCGTTTGCGGCGCCGCCCGCCAAGTGGATGTTGCTGGGCGTCTTGCCGCCCATGCCCACCACGTTCACGATAACGCCTGCGCCGCGCACCGCCATGCGCTTGACCAGGGGATCGATGACGTGAATATAGGTGAAGTACTTGGCATCCATCGCCTCGCGCCAATGCTGCGGGGTCAGTTCGTCCGGCGGTGTGCGCCGCGCCGCGCCAGCGCAGTTCACCAGAATGTCGATCGGGCCAGATTCAGCCTCCGCCCGGTCAATGGCGTCAGCCGCCGCTGTAGCCGATTGCAAATCCGCAGCCTGGATACCGACAGAGCTGTGGCGAAATTCAGCCAACAGGGCTTGGCGCGCGGCGGCCAGACGATCCTGATCGCGTGCAACCAAAGTCACCACCGCGCCCTCGCGCAGAAAGCCCTGGGCACTGGCCAGGCCAATGCCCTTGCTACCGCCGGTAATCAAAACATGTTTTGCGTTCAGTTCGAGGTCCATGTAAATCTTTCAATGCGCGTACCATGCCAGCGAAAACACTACCGAAAGGAAAATACCATGCAAGTCCATGCCTATGGCGCTTACGCGGGCGATAAACCGCTTGAACCCTTGCAAATCACCCGGCGCGCGCCAGGCGTGCACGATGTGCAGATCGACATTGCCTTCTGTGGCGTCTGCCATTCCGACCTGCACCAAGTGCGCGCCGAATGGGCCGGCACACATTTCCCGTGTGTGCCGGGGCATGAAATTGTGGGGCGCGTGTCGGCAGTAGGCGCGCAGGTGGCCGGTTTCAAAGTCGGCGATCTGGTGGGCGTGGGCTGCATCGTCGATAGCTGCAAGCGCTGCCCGGAATGCGCGGCGGGGCTGGAAAACTATTGCAACGGCATGGTCGGCACCTATAACGGCGCGACGCCGGATGCGCCCGGCTGGACGCTGGGCGGCTATTCGCAAAAGGTCGTCGTGCATGAACGCTACGTGCTGCGCATCCGGCACCCGGCGGCGCAGCTTGCCGCCGTGGCGCCGCTGCTGTGCGCGGGCATCACCACTTACTCGCCGTTGCGCCACTGGCATGCGGGGCCGGGCAAGAAGGTCGGTGTCGTCGGTATCGGCGGCTTGGGCCACATGGGCATCAAGCTGGCGCATGCGCTGGGCGCTCATGTCGTCGCATTCACTACCTCCGAAACCAAGCGCACGGCGGCGAAGGCTCTGGGCGCGAACGAGGTTGTCATTTCGCGCAATGCCGAGGAGATGG
>JAIRRE010000252.1 GCA_031256125.1 Burkholderiaceae bacterium | reverse complement strand
GAAATCGTGCGCGAGCACAGCATCATGCTGCTGCTGGGCAGCATGCACGCAGAGGAGCGCATCGCGGCGTTTCTGCTCAACCTGGCGCACCGGATGCACGCGCGGGGATTTTCAAGCTCGGAGCTGATGCTGCGCATGTCGCGCGCGGAAATCGGCTCCTACCTGGGCCTGAAGCTGGAAACCGTCAGCCGCACCCTGTCACGTTTTGCCGACCGGGGTATCGTCGATGTCAAGCAGCGCAATGTGCGCATCCTCGATGGGAACGCGCTACAGGCAATTCTCAACGGCGGTGCAACGACCCAAGGCTAAAGTAATTCGCGCTCAGGAATTCCGTTCATAGGGCGCGGCACGCCCAGCGCGCCGCGCGTTCCTCGGCGATTACTTGAGTCCCTTGAAGCGCATCCGCTTGGGTCGCGCGCCTTCTTCGCCCAGGCGCTTGATCTTGTCGGCCTCGTATTCCTGATAGTTGCCGTCGAAAAACACCCATTGGCTGTCGCCCTCGGCGGCCAGGATGTGGGTGCAGATGCGGTCGAGAAACCAGCGGTCGTGGCTGATGACCAGGCAGCAGCCGGCAAATTCCAGCAGGGCGTCTTCCAGCGCGCGCAGCGTTTCCACGTCCAGATCGTTGGACGGGTCGTCCAGCAGCAGCACGTTGCCGCCCTGCATCAGCGTTTTGGCCAGATGCAGCCGTCCGCGCTCGCCGCCTGAGAGCAAGCCGACCTTTTTTTGCTGGTCGCCGCCGTTGAAGTTGAAGCGCCCACAGTAGGCGCGGCTGGGCATCTGGAATTTGCCGACGGTGATGATGTCCAGGCCGCCGGAGATTTCTTCCCACACCGTTTTGTCGGCGGACAGACTATCGCGGCTTTGATCGACAAAGGCCAGTTTGACGGTCTGACCCAGGTGCGCCTCACCCGCGTCGGGCTGCTCCACGCCGGTGATGAGCTTGAACAGCGTCGATTTGCCCGCGCCGTTGGGGCCAATGATGCCGACGATGGCCCCGGCGGGCACCTTGAAGCTGAGGTTGTCGATCAAGAGCCGTTCACCAAAGCGCTTGCTCACGCCTTTGAATTCGATCACGTCATTGCCCAGGCGATCGGCCACGGGAATGAAGATTTCCTGCGTTTCGTTGCGCTTCTGGTATTCGTAATCCGAGAGTTCCTCGAACCGCGCCAGCCGCGCCTTGGATTTGGCCTGCCGCCCCTTGGGGTTTTGGCGCGCCCACTCCAGTTCCTTCTTCATGGCCTTGGTGTGCGCGTCTTCGGTCTTTTGCTCCTGCTCCAGGCGCTTTTCCTTTTGTTCCAGCCACGAGCTGTAATTGCCCTTCCATGGGATGCCCTGGCCGCGGTCGAGTTCCAGAATCCACTCCGCCGCGTTGTCCAGAAAGTAGCGGTCGTGCGTCACCGCCACCACGGTGCCGGGGAAGCGGTACAGATACTGCTCCAGCCACTGCACCGACTCGGCGTCCAGGTGGTTGGTCGGCTCATCGAGCAGCAGCATGTCGTCCTTTTCCAGCAGCAGCTTGCACAGCGCCACGCGCCGTTTTTCGCCACCCGAAAGATTGCCGATGACGGCATCCCACGACGGCAGGCGCAGCGCGTCGGCGGCAATTTCCAGTTGATGCTCGCTGTCGGTGCCGGCGGCGGCGATCACCGCTTCGAGCCGGCCCTGCTCCTCACTCAGCTTGTCGAAATCGGCATCCGGTTCGGCATAGGCGGCGTAAATTTCTTCCAGCCGCGCGCGGGCGGCGTTGACTTCGCCCATTGCCTCCTCAACGGCCTGCCGCACCGTATGCGCCGGATTCAGGCGCGGCTCCTGCGGCAGGTAGCCGATGGACAGGCCCGGCATCGGTGTGGCCTCGCCTTCGATCTCCGTGTCGATGCCGGCCATGATCTTGAGCAACGTCGATTTGCCCGCGCCATTCAAGCCCAACACGCCGATCTTGGCGCCGGGAAAGAATGACAGCGAAATGTCTTTGAGAATCTGGCGGCGCGGCGGCACGGTCTTGCCGACGCGGTTCATGGTGAAAACGTATTGGGCCATGCGGAGGCTTCTTTCTTTGCGCAAAAGCGGTTGATCGTAATCCAAGGCGGGTTGGTGGCGTAGCGGGGCCAACCCGTATGAAGAAGCGCCAATCTTCGGCAGGGTTGATCTGTTCGTGGCCGTGCTGGAACTGGACAAGGCGCTATGAGAGCCTGCTTCTCCGTATGATTGGTGGTAATCACATCATCATTCAAAAAAGGAGATCCCATGAGTACCGGTTTCAGCGATCCCGTGCAGCAAGAGATATGGACCACCGTCTGCGCCCTCAACGACGCCTGGACCAAAGGTCGCCCGGATGATCTGGCCAACTACTTTCATCCGCAGATGGTCGCCATCACACCCACCGACCGCCATCGGCTCAACGGTGGCGCGGACTGCCTGGCGGCATGGAAAGGCTTTGCCGAGGCGGCGACGATCCACCATTGGCGGGAAATCGACCCGGTAATCCACATCTATGGGAATTCGGCCGTGGTGGCTTATGACTTCGACATGTCTTTCGATATGAACGGCCAGACCATCACGATGGGTGGCCGCGACATGTTTTGCCTGGTTAAGGAAAAAGGCCGCTGGTGGGTTGTGGCCGATCAATTTTCGCCCTATCCGGCCTGACCGTTAACTGCGCTCACAATCCCCCTTGGGCGGCCTGCGCCAGCAGGCTAACCACCGCCACCACCACCCACACCAGCAAGCCCAGTAGCAGCGGACGCGGCCCGGTGGCGGCCATTTTGCGGAAATTCGCCGCCAAGCCAATACCCGTCAGCGCGACCGTAATCAAAAAACCGGCCACGCCGTGTACCGCCGGCAGCCACTGCGGCGGCAGCACGCCCAGGCTGGCAACCGCCGAAGCCACCACGAACCACAGAATGAACCACGGAAACACCCGCGAGAGTCGGAACAGATGGAAGCCGCCGCCATCTTCCCGGCCCGCGTCGCCCCCTTGGCGCGCCCGCCACGCCACCAGCGCCAGACTCACCGGCAGAATCAACACGGCGCGCGTCAACTTGACGACGATGGCGTAGTCGCCCGCAGCCCGGCTGTAGTGATAGCCTGCCGCGGCCACCGAGGAGGTATCGTTGATCGCCGTGCCTGCCCACAAGCCAAATCCCCGGTCCGACAACCCCAGCGCGTGACCCAGCGGCGGAAATAGCAGTACCGCGATCACGTTGAACAGGAAGATGGTGGACAGCGCGTAAGCCAGCTCGTGCTCGTCAGGCTCGACGATGGGAGCCGCCGCCGCAATGGCCGAGCCGCCGCAAATCGCCGTGCCCACCCCGATCAGCAAGGTAAGTTTGCCCCCGACGCCCAGCCACCGGCCCAGCAGCCAAGCGCTGACAAAAGCCGCCGCCAGGGTAAATGCCGTCACCGCCAGCGAAGCCAATCCGGTGCGCGCCACCTGCTCTAAATTCAGGCCCAATCCCAGCAGCACTACCGACGCTTGCAGCACCCACTTACCCGCGAACTTGATACCTGGCGTCAACAACGGCGGCACCGAAAACGCCGTCGCCACGGCCATGCCCAGCACGATGCCGCACACTGCCCCGCCCAACAGCGGAAAGGCTGCGCCCAGCGCCTGCGCCACAGCGGCCAGCAAAACGGTCAACAGCAAACCCGGCGCTAGAGCGCGCCGACGGACAAAAACATCGGAAAGAAGAGACATGGATTGTTATTCTGAAAACCAATCGCTACGAAGCAAAGCGATTCTTTTTGAGACTGGGTATCAGGATTATTAATGCTCCAAGCAACGCCCTGGGTGGCTGCGCTGCCGACGCCGGCACAAAACCTGCTAGCTTGTGACGCGGCACTGGGAGCATTTTTGAAAAACCTGTTTCCGCGCAAACCGCTTGGCATCAGCGCCCGCGCCGTGCCATAATATGCACCGCTTGAGCAGCACACCAGTTTTCCGCTCAAGCCAGCATTGTGCTGGGGTCTTGCGCGGCCCGCTTGGTTCCGACAGGACCAGGTCGGCCGCTTATAAAAAAAGCAAGCGCCCTCCCTTGGAGCAACCCATCGCTGACCTCAACAACTGGCTGGCCGCATTGGCTGGACGGGGTAGCGCAGCGCATCGCTCAACAACAAAAGCGATGCCATCATTCAATGACATTTGAAGAACTGAATTTGGTGCCGGCCATCCTCCGTGCCGTGCAGGAACAGGGCTATGCCACGCCCACCCCGATCCAGGCGCAAGCCATTCCGCTGGTGCTAGAAGGCCACGACCTGTTGGCCGGCGCACAGACGGGCACCGGCAAAACGGCTGGCTTTACGCTGCCGATGCTGCAACTGCTGACCCAGCGGCCCGCCGTGCAAGCGGGCGCCATCCGTGCCTTGGTGCTCACGCCCACGCGCGAACTGGCCGCTCAGGTCGAGCAATCGGTGCGCGATTACGGCAAATACCTGTCATTCCGATCGGCGGTCATTTTTGGCGGTGTCGGCATGACCCCGCAAATTGATCGCCTGGCCGCCGGGGTGGACATACTGGTGGCCACGCCGGGGCGCTTGCTGGACTTGCACGAGCAGGGATACGTGAATCTGTCGCAGGTCGAAATCCTGGTGCTCGACGAAGCCGACCGGATGCTCGACATGGGCTTTATCTACGACGTCAAGAAGGTGCTGGCGCTGTTGCCCCAGGACAAACAAAGTCTGCTGTTCTCGGCCACCTTCAGCGACGACATCCGGGCGCTGGCGGCGGGATTGCTGCGAAACCCCAAGAGTGTGCAGGTTACGCCGCCCAACAGCACGGTGGAGCGCATCGCGCAAATCATTTACCCGGTGGGGCGCAACCGCAAGAAAGAGGTGCTGGCGCACCTGATCGAAACCGGCAATCTGCCGCAGGCATTGGTGTTCACACGCACCAAACACGGCGCCAATCACGTGGCCGAATACCTGGACAAGCACGGTATCAAAGCGATGGCGCTGCACGGCAACAAGAGCCAAAGCGCGCGTACTCAGGCGCTGGCCGACTTCAAAAACGGTGACCTGCGCGCGCTGGTGGCCACCGATATTGCCGCACGCGGTATCGACATTGATGATCTGCCTTACGTCATCAATTACGACATCCCCAACGTGCCTGAGGACTATGTGCACCGCATCGGTCGCACCGGCCGGGCCGGCGCTTCCGGCAAGGCGGTGAGCCTGGTGTGCCTGGACGAGGAAGGTTTCATGATGGAAATCGAGCGCTTTACCCGCCAGCAAATCCCGGTGGAAGTGCTCGACGGCTACGGCCCGGACCCGGATGAAAAAGCCGAACCGATAGCCATGGGCCGCCAAACGCTGTGGGGTGGTTTGGGCAAACCGCCCAGCCGGGAGGTAATGCAGGCTGCCGCCCGCGCCGCCCGGCAGACGATGATGGAGCGCATCCGCGAAAACCGGGGCAATAACCGGCGCGGCGGCCAGCAGCGGCCTCCGCAAAATCAGGAACAGGCGCCGGGCAACGTTGCCAGCGGTGAAATGGGCGCCGCGTCGCCTGAAAGCAACGACGCTTACGCACGGCCCATGTCAGGGCCGCGCGGCGAACGCGGTCAGGGTCGCCGCTACCCGCGCCGCAGCGGTCAGGGAAGCTCCCGGCGCGGCAATGGCAACAACCCCAATGCCCAAAGCCGCCCCTACCCGCGCAACGAACGCTACGGCAACAACAGCGGTAACGCCCAAGCCACGCCACGCGAAAACGCCGGCTTCAACGATGAAAGCAACGACGATCTAGATTTTCTGCCGCGCAACATCGACCCGCTGCAAACCAACCTGCACGGCCGGCGCCGCAACAACGGCCCGCGCACGGCTTACGACCCCGGCGGCCAGCCCGACCCGACCAAAACCAGCGTCGATCTGATGGGCAACAACCGCAACCGGGGCGGACGCAACAATCGGGGCGGCGGCGGTAGTAACAAAGGCGGCGGCGCATCGCACGCGGCGGGTACGTTCCCCAGCGGCGGCAAGCGGTTTTGAACGGCAATCACCGCTGTTTCTCCTCTGTGATGAGAAAAGGGGGCTGTATTGCCCCCTTTTTTTGATGCGCGCAACCCCGGCCCCACCGGGTAACAAGTGCCTTGATCTCACAAAACCAAAACCGCACGCACAAACAGCGTGACCAGTGGTTGATCGCCGACAGCGCGGCTGCGGTGACCGTGGAGAGCCGCATCAAACGCGACTCCGGCGGGCAGCGTATCATTGGAATAGAAGAACTCGCCCGGCCCGAACGTACGCGCGCTACCATCGCGCAAACCGATTTCCATGCGTCCGGTCAACACAACCAGCCATTGCGGATCGGTGGTGCAGTGAAAATCGCTTTTGAAGTCCGCCGGGCTGCGCCGCAATTGCCAGCCGCCCGAGGAAGCCAACGGCGTCAGGCGGGTTAGCGGACTGCCTTCGGGCAGGGCGATTATCCTCTTGCGCCAGCGCGCCAGGCCGTCCGCGCCGGTATGCAATTCTGTGGCGGCAATCTCGGAAATGGGGGTAATCGCGTCATGTGTCATGTCGCCAAGCATAATTCAACATTCCACTTATATTCCCCGTCATGAAGCTGTTACACACCATGCTGCGCGTGGGCGATTTGGATCGCTCGATTCACTTCTACACCCAGGTACTGGGTATGGCGCTATTGCGCCGATCGGAAAATCCGGAATACAAATATTCGCTGGCGTTCTTGGGCTACGATGGCGGCAACCCCGGCCAAGCCGAGCTCGAACTGACGTACAACTGGGGCGTCAATCAATACGACCTGGGCAGCGCCTTTGGCCACATTGCCATCGGCGTACCGGACGCCCGCGCGGCTTGCGAGAAAATCCGCGCCGCCGGCGGCAACGTGACGCGCGAACCAGGGCCGGTCAAGGGCGGCACGACGGTGATCGCCTTTGTCACCGACCCGGACGACTACAAAATCGAGTTGATCGAGCGCGCCGACGAGGATGGCGGCAAGGGGTTGCGTTAATCCCCCGCGCCCGCTACTGCTCCGGTTAAACTGGTATTCGACGCCTTCCTCTCGCTTTTGCCTTGGCTTCCGCCACCGAACTCTCTGATTTTCTGCGCAGTGTAGAAAAGCGCGCCTATAAGCGTGCGCTCTATCAGGTGCGCGACGAAGACGCGGCGCTCGATATCGTGCAGGACAGCATGATGAAGCTGGCCGAGCATTATGGCGACCGCCCGGCAGCGGAATTACCGCTGCTGTTTCAGCGCATCCTCTCCAACACCGCGCTGGATTGGTTTCGTAGACAAAAAACGCGTAAAGCGTTATTCTCCAATTTAAGTGATTTTGAAAGCGCTGATACCGAAGGTGACGACGGTTTCGATTTGCTGGAACTGCTGGTCGCTGGGCCGGATCATCAAGGCGCCGAAAGCGCCGAAGATGTTGCTCGCCGTGCCCAGACCCTGCAAGCCATTGAAGACGAAATCAGCCGCCTGCCCACGCGTCAACGCGAAGCCTTTCTGCTGCGTTATTGGGAAGAGATGGATATCGCTGAGACCGCCACGGTTATGGGCTGCTCGGAAGGCAGTGTCAAAACGCACTGCTCCCGTGCCGTCGGCGCTCTCGCCAAGG
Source organism: Burkholderiaceae bacterium (assembly GCA_031256125.1). Taxonomy (GTDB): domain Bacteria; phylum Pseudomonadota; class Gammaproteobacteria; order Burkholderiales; family Burkholderiaceae_C; genus Ottowia. The sequence continues at coordinate 8 of JAIRRE010000252.1, read as the reverse complement.
CGCTTCAT
>JAIRRE010000216.1 GCA_031256125.1 Burkholderiaceae bacterium | reverse complement strand
CTGGTCAACCGCGGCGGGCGCGAACACCCCGCCACGGGAGGCGAGGTGATGACGCTGGCGCGCGCCATCCAGACCAGCGTGTACGAGCGTTTCGGCATCCGGCTGGAACCCGAACCGGTGGTGGTGTGATGGCCGATCAAGCAACCGGGGCTGTTCCAGTGCATCCGCCGCGCACGCGCTTCATCCTGATCGAGCCGAGTCACGCCGGCAACGTCGGCGCGGCGGCGCGGGCGGTTAAAGTCATGGGCTTTAGCGAACTGGCGCTGGTCAACCCGCGTTGGCCCAACGTGCTGGCGCGCCAGGAGGCTATTGAGCGCGCCAGCGGCGCGACCGACGTGCTGCAAGCCGCGCGCGTGGCGGCCACGCTCGACGAGGCGCTGGAAGGCATGACGCATCTGTGCGCCACCGTTATGACGCCGCGCGACTTCGGCCCGCCCACTACCACGCCGCGCGCGCATTTCGACGCGCTGCTGCCCGGTGACGCGCCCAGCCAGTGGCCCGAAGGCGTCGCCTTTCTGTTCGGCCCGGAGCGCTACGGCATGAGCAATGCCGACGTGTACCGCTGCCATGCGGCGCTGAGCATTCCGAGCAACCCGGCTTTCGGCTCGCTCAACCTCGCGGCAGCGGTGCAACTCATCGCCTACGACTGGCGGCAGGCGTTGATCGCGCGCGGCATGGGCTACGGCGCGGCTCCGGCATCCATAGCGCCAGCCGCGCCGCGCCAGCGCAGCGCCGACGCGGCGCAAGTGGCCGGGCTGCTCGCGCATTGGGAACAGGCGTTGGTGCATCTGCAATTTCTCGATCCCCAGGCGCCCAGGAAACTCATGCCGCGCTTGGCGCAGTTATTCAACCGCGCCGGGCCGACGGTCGAGGAAATCGACATCCTGCGCGGCATCGCGCGAGCAATGGAGCAGGCCACGCCGCGCCAGCATTGATTTTGTTTTCGACACGATTGATTCATGTTCAACCGCATCCGCTCTTACGCCCAAGCTATCGAGGCCCGCGACCCCGCCTGCCGCAGCGTGTGGGACGTGATCTTTTCGTATCCAGGTTTTCACGCCATCGCCATCCACCGCATCGCGCATCCGCTGTGGCACGCCGGCTGGCATTGGCTGGCACGCTGGATTTCGCAGTGGGAGCGGTTTATTACCGGCATTGAAATCCACCCCGGCGCGGTCATCGGTCATCACGTCTTTATCGACCACGGCATGGGCGTGGTGATCGGCGAAACCGCCGAAGTCGGCGATGGTTGCACCATCTACCAGGGCGTGACGCTAGGCGGCACCACGCTGGAGCGCGGCGCCAAGCGCCACCCGACGCTGGGCAAGGGCGTCATCGTCGGCGCGGGCAGTCAGGTGCTGGGCAGCTTCACGGTGGGCGACGGGGCCAAGATCGGTTCCGGCGCGGTCGTCACCAAACCCGTGCCCGCCGGAGCCACGGCGGTCGGCAACCCAGCCCGCATCATTGGCCAGGAAGAGCCTGATGCTGCGCCGCGTACGGTGGCTCCGCGCACGGATTTTTCCGCCTACGGCGTCACGCCGGAAGAAGACCCGGTCAGCCATGTGCTGCGCAACCTGACCGACGGCGCCGCCAGCCAGGCCGACCAGATAGCCTTGCTGTGGCAGGCCGTGGATAAGCTGACCCGCCGCGCCGAAGATGGCGGCGGCACGTCTAGCGGCCCATGACCGCATCTTCTTCCGACCGGGAGGGTGGCGATCTGCGGCGCGCCAAGCGCCGTCCGCTGCTGTTGCTGGGAGGCGCGGCGCTGGTGTTTATCGTTACGGCGCTCTGGCCGCCGGGCATCGTGATCGACGGCATCAAGGCGATGAGCGAGGCCGCCATGGTCGGCGCGCTGGCCGACTGGTTTGCCGTGACGGCGCTGTTTCGGCGGGTTCCGGTGCCGTTCTTTGCCAGACATTCGGATGTCATCGCGCGCAATAAGGACCGCATTGGCGATCAGTTGGCCGCCTTTGTGCGGGACAAGTTCCTTGACGTGGACTCGCTGGTGGAGCTGCTGCGCCGCCACGATTCCATCGGGCGGTTTGCGACGTGGATGGGCGCGCCGGACAACGCGCAGCGCCTGGGCGATTACGCGGTGCGCCTGATGTCGGGGCTGCTCGGCCTAACCGACGATGCACGCATCCAGGGGTTCATCCACGACGGCCTGCGCGCGGCGCTTGAGAAAGTTGATCTTTCAAAATCCGCTGGCGCGTTGCTGGACACGCTCACGCGAGATGACCGCCATCAGGAACTGCTCGACCAACTCCTCGATCAGATCGGCCTATGGCTGCGCGAGGAGGGCGCGCGCACGTTCGTGGCGGCGCGCATCGTCGATGGGCTGAAGAGCGAATATCCCAAGGCCGGGAAAATCCTGCCTTCGGCATGGATAGGCGAGAAGGGTGCCAGCGTGCTGGAAAGCGCAGTGGAGCAACTGTTGCGGCAGATCAGCGAGGATCGGGAGCATCAGTTGCGCAAAAAACTTGACGCGGTGGTGCAACAGCTCATCACGCATCTCAAAAGCGATCCCGCGTTCCTGCGCAAATCCGAGGAACTCAAGGCCAGCCTGTTGCACGAGGGCAGTGCGTTCAACGACTACACCCGCGGGCTGTGGGACGGCTTGCGCACCTGGCTGCGCGACGACCTGGAACGCCCCGATTCTGCCTTGCGCGCGAAGGCGTCCGCCCTGGGTTGCTGGCTAGGCCAAGCGCTGGCTGCGGACGCCGGCCTGCGCGCCGCAGTCAACGATTTCCTTGAGGAGTTGGTACGCGCGAGCGGGCCTGATCTGGCGCTCGCGCTCACCGAGCACATCAGCAAAACGGTGCGCAACTGGGATGCGCGCCAGACCACGCAACTCATCGAGCTAAAGATCGGTAAGGATTTGCAGTGGATACGCATCAATGGCACGCTGATCGGCAGCCTGATCGGGGGCTTGCTGTATTTGCTATCGCTGTTGCTGCCCTATCTGAAACCTTGGCTACAGGTTCATTTCGGCGTGTGAGGTTGACTTGCCCGCGTGGTTTCCGGGTGTGCGGGAATGACGGGAAAAGAAGTCAAGCGCGCCAAAGGGGCTTGGAAAAACCTCAAGCGCCCTGATATGGCAGGACGTGCAATTTGCTTCCTCTGATTCCGTTCCTCGCCGCCCTTGGTGGTTTTCGCGCGCGCTGCGCGCACTCACGTCGCCGTTTTACCGCTACCGCAACGCCAAGCTGATCCACAGCGTGCGCGTCGGGTTGGCGATGCTGGTTTCGATTCTCGTGACCACCGGCATCCATATTCCGGGCGGCGGCTGGGCGTCGGTCACGGTGCTGGTTGTGATTGGCGGCATCCAGCACCACGGCAACATCCGCAAAAAGGCCGCCGAGCGTACCGCTGGCACCTTGCTGGGGGCATTGGTCGGCCTGCTGTTGATCGTCACGCAAATGACCACGGGCGCGTCGTGGCTGACCTACCTGCTGATGTCGGTGGTGGCCGGCGTCTGCGGCTATTACGCCATCGGCAAGCCGGGCTACATCGCGCTGTTGACGGTAATCACCATGTGCATCGTTGGCGGACATGGCGACAACTCGTTCGATACCGGCTTGTGGCGGGTGTTGAATGTGCTGATCGGCAACGTGATTGCGCTGGCCTTTTCGTTCGTGCTGCCGCTGCACGCGACCTACTCGTGGCGCTATCAGCTTGCCGATAACCTGCGCGGCTGTGCGCGCGTCCATACCCAAATTGCCAGCGGCCAATGCGTCGATAAACAGGCGCAGTTGGCCACGTTCCGGCGGCTGGGCGAGCGGCTGGTGCGCCTGCGCTCGCTGATGCCTTCGGTGGCCAGGGAAATCAATGTGCCGGTTGCCCGGCTGGAGCAAGTCCAGTGGCTGCAACGCTCCATGTTGAGCGCCCTGGAAATGATGTCCGACGTCATGAACGACGGCCCACAACACCGGACGCGCACCACCTTTGCCGGGCGCGATGCGGCGGTACGCGCATGGCTGCTGACAGCGGCCCGCGCGCTACGTTTCGGCGGCGCGGGCCGGGGCGACCAATCCGCCGCCGATGCGCTGCGTCCGGCTGCGAATGAAGGCCAGCCTATGCAGGAGACTTACGCTCGATCCGATTTGGGCGGCGACCCGCTCGCGCCAGCGTTGCAAGGCCCCCACTGGCTCGCCCTGCGTTTTGAGGAACAGGTTCAAGCGCTGCGCGCGGTGTTACTTGAAATCGAGCCGAACTGGAACATTGAACGCCGCCCAGCACAGCGGCGTGGGTGAGGGCTGCGCGGCTTTAAACGCGCCTTGTTGAATACCCGCCTGCCAAGCCGCCAGCAGGCGCCATAAATTTAGAAACGGCAGTTGGTATCCTGTAGGCTCACTTCGCACATTCAACCAGGAGACGCCTTATGAAATCCCGCGCCGCAGTTGCTTTCGCCGCGAACCAACCCCTACAGATCGTCGAACTCGATGTCCAACCGCCCCGCAAGGGCGAGGTACTGGTACGGATCACCCATACCGGCGTGTGCCACACCGATGCGTTTACGCTCTCCGGCGCCGACCCGGAGGGCGTTTTTCCAGCCGTGCTCGGTCACGAGGGCGCCGGCATCGTGGTTGAAGTCGGCGCGGGCGTGACCTCGGTCAAGCCCGGCGATCACGTGATTCCGCTCTATACCGCCGAGTGTGGTGAATGCCTGTTCTGCAAATCAAACAAAAGCAACCTGTGCGTGGCGGTGCGCGCCACTCAAGGCAAGGGCTTGATGCCCGACGGCACGACCCGGTTCAGCTACAACGGCCAACCCATCTACCACTACATGGGTTGCTCCACGTTTAGCGAATACACCGTGGTGGCCGAAGTTTCGCTCGCCAAAATCAACCCGCAAGCCAATCCCGAACATGTTTGTTTGCTGGGCTGCGGCGTAACCACCGGCCTGGGCGCAGTGAAGAACACCGCCAAGGTGCAAGAAGGCGATACGGTGGCCGTCTTTGGACTCGGCGGCATTGGCCTGGCGGTGATTCAGGGCGCCAAGCTGGCTAAAGCCGGGCGCATTATTGCCATCGACACCAACCCCGCCAAGTTCGACTTGGCCAGAACTTTTGGCGCCACCGACTGTATCAACCCCAAGGACCACGACCAGCCGATTCAGCAGGTCATCGTGGAAATGACCGGCTGGGGCGTGGACCACAGCTTCGAGTGCATCGGCAACGTGGGCGTGATGCGCGCCGCACTCGAATGCGCGCACCGCGGCTGGGGCCAATCGTTCATCATCGGCGTCGCCGGGGCTGGCCCGGCCAGTTCCACCCGCCCCTTCCCACTGGGCACCGGCCGCCGTGGGGGCGGGAGCGCCGTCG
>JAIRRE010000133.1 GCA_031256125.1 Burkholderiaceae bacterium | reverse complement strand
TTGTATGGCGACCTCGGTGGCGGTGTTGGTTGGCGCGGCGCGCAGTTGGCTGCCCGAGATCGTGGCCAAGGCCAGGACGCTCAAGGTCAGCGCGGGTACCGAACCGGGCGCCGACCTCGGTCCAGTGGTTTCCAAGGCCGCCAAAGAGCGCATCCTGTCGCTGATTGCGGAGGGCGTCAGGGATGGCGCGACGCTGGCGCTCGATGGCCGCGATGTGCGGGTGCCCGGCTACGAGCGCGGCAATTTCATCGGCCCGACCATCTTCTCCGGCGTCAAGACCAGCATGTCGATTTACACGCAGGAAATTTTCGGCCCGGTGCTGTCGGTGCTGGAAGTCGATACGCTGGATCAGGCCATTGCGCTGGTCAACGCCAATCCGTTCGGCAACGGCGTGGGCCTGTTCACCCAAAGCGGCGCGGCGGCGCGCAAATTTCAGAGCGAAATCGACGTCGGCCAGATCGGCATCAACGTGCCGATTCCGGTGCCGGTGCCGTACTTCAGCTTTACCGGCTCGCGCGGCTCCAAGCTCGGCGATCTGGGGCCGTATGGCAAGCAGGCGGTGCAGTTCTACACCCAGACCAAGACCGTCACCGCGCGCTGGTTCGACGACGCGACCACTGCCGGCGCGGTTAACACCACCATCCGTCTGGGCTGATCCCCAAGGGAGCACATCATGAAGATAGGTTTTATCGGCCTGGGCCACATGGGTTTGCCGATGGCGGGCAACCTCCTCAAGGCGGGTCACCAAGTGTGCGCGTTCGACCTGAACGCCGACGCGCTGCGCGCCGCGCGAGACGCGGGAGCGCAAACCACCCGTTCGCCGCGCGAGGCCGCAATGGGCGCGCCCTTCGTCATCACCATGCTGCCCGCCGCGCCGCACGTACGCACGGCGCTGACCGGCGACGATGGCGTGCTGGCCGGTCTTGACAACGGCGCAATGGTGATCGACTCCAGCACCATCGACCCCGCCAGTGCGCAGGCGCTGGGTGCACTGGTGCGCGAGCGCGGTGGCGCGTTCGTCGATGCGCCGGTATCCGGCGGCACTGGCGGCGCGGCGGCTGGCACGCTGACCTTCATGGTCGGCGGCAGCAACGCCGATTTCGAGCGCGCCCGGTCAGTGCTGGCGAGCATGGGCAAGAACCTGGTCCATTGCGGCCCGAATGGCATGGGGCAAGTGGCCAAGCTGTGCAACAACCTGATCCTCGGCATTTCCATGGCCGGGGTGGCCGAGGCTATGTCCCTCGGCGTGGCGCTGGGCATCGACCCGCAGGTGCTGGCCAGCATCGTCAACACCTCGACCGGACGCTGCTGGAGTTCCGATACCTGCAACCCCTATCCGGGAATCATCGCCACAGCCCCCGCCGCGCGCGGCTACACCGGAGGTTTTGGCGCCGACCTGATGCTCAAGGATTTGGGTCTGGCCAGCGACGCCGCCCGGCAGGCGCATCAGCCGGTCTATCTCGGTGCGCTGGCGCAGCAGCTTTATCAGGCCCTGAGCAGCCGGGGCGATGGACAACTGGACTTTTCAGCGGTAATCCGCCTCTACTCGCAATCCGCGACAAAACCAGCCTCATGAGCACATCGACTTCGATGCCCTCCCCTACCCCCGATGCCGCGTCCAATTTGCTGGTACGGGTCTTCAACGGCGTGCTGATCGTCACGCTTGACCGGCCGGCCGCGCTCAACGCGCTGTCGCTGGACATGGTGCGCGAACTGGCGTTGTTACTCGAACGCGCCCGCACCGACAGCCGGATCGCCGCCGTGGTGCTGCGCGGCGCGGGTGGTAAAGCCTTTTGCGCCGGCGGCGACGTGCGTATGTTCTACGAAGTTGCAACGAATAAAAGCATGCAACCCGAAGACGCGGCGCGGCAAGGCGGATGGCTGCCGTTCTTCATCCACGAATACCGGCTCGATTACGCCATCCATACCTTCCCGAAGCCCATCGTCGCGCTAATGGACGGCATCACCATGGGCGGCGGCATGGGGTTGGCGCAAGGCGCTGCGCTGCGCGTGGTCACCGAACGCAGCAAGATCGCCATGCCCGAGACGCGCATCGGCATGTTGCCCGACGTGGGCGCGACCCATTTCCTGGCCCGGATGCCGGTGGAACTGGAACTCTATCTGGGGTTGACCGGCGTCACGCTCACCGGCGCGGACGCACTGGTTGCCGGGCTGGCCGACCTGTGCGTACCCGCGTCGTCGCTCGATGGATGGGAGGCCCGGCTGGAAAATGGATGGAACAGCTCCCCGCCTGTGCTCGATCTTCTTGCCGGGCACTGGAATAGCGTTTCGTCCCCATCGCTGACCGCGTTGCGTGATGTATTCACACCTCCCGGCAACGTCACGCCGCCTTCCGCGTTGACCGGCCAACTGCCGTGGATTACCCGCCATTTCGGCGAACGCCAAAGCGTTCCGCAAATCGTCGAAACCCTGCGCGCCGACTTAGCCCAAGATGCCCTGCCCCCTGAGCAGCGCCACTGGCTGCAAACAACGCTCGACGCCTTAACCAGCCATTCGCCGACCATGCTCGCCGTCACGCGCGAGGCGCTGCTGCGCGGACGGAATATGACGCTGGCCGACTCGTTCCGCATGGAAATCGGCATCGTCTCGCGCACCATTGGCGAAGGCGACTTCTGCGAAGGGGTGCGCGCGCACCTGATCGACAAAGACCACCAACCGCGCTGGCTGCCCGCCACTCTGGCCGAAGTTGATGACGCGCGCGTGCGGCACTACCTGACCCCGCCGTGGGAGCCGCACGAGCATCCGCTGCGGACACTGGTGGGTGAAACGCTTTGATGACA
>JAIRRE010000026.1 GCA_031256125.1 Burkholderiaceae bacterium | reverse complement strand
TGGCCAGGTAGTCCCCGCGCAGTTTTAAAGTTGGCAGCCCCAGCAGTACCCCCGCCAGCCCGGCCACCAGCAACGAAAGTGGAATCACCCACCATACCGATATATGGATGCCATTGGGGAACAGCGCCGCCAGCGCGGGAAAGGCATCTGTCAACTGCGTGGACGCCAGCAGCGCATACAAATACGCGCCCACCGCAAAGAACGCCACGTAACCCAGATCGAGCAGGCCGGCGTAGCCCACCACGATATTCAAGCCAAGCGCCAGCATCACATAGAGCAGCGAAATATCGGCGATGCGCACCCAAGCGTTGCCGCAGTATTGCAGACCGAGCGGCAGCGCCAGCAGCGCGATGGCGGCGCACACCACCCACAGGATTAATTTGTTCTGATTGGTCACCACGATGGTTTGCCGCTTCCCTACTCAAGCACGGTCGGCTACCCGCTCGCCCAGCAGTCCCGAGGGGCGCAGCGTCAGCACCACGATCAACACGATAAAGGCAAAGATGTCCGAATAATTGCTGCCCAGCACCCCGCCGGTAGCCGGCCCCAAGTAACCCGCGCCGATAGACTCGATCAACCCCAGCAGCACCCCGCCCACCACCGCACCAGCCAGATTGCCGATGCCGCCAAATACCGCCGCGGTAAACGCCTTGATACCCGGCAGAAAGCCCATCGTGTCCTGTACCGTGCCATAGTTGGAGGCATACATCACGCCCGCGATGGCCGCCAGCACCGCGCCAATCACGAAAGTCGAAGAAATTACCCCGTCGGGTTTGACGCCCATTAATCCCGCCACACCGGGGTTTTCTGCCGTAGCGCGCATCGCGCGGCCCAGCCGCGTATGGCCCACCAGCCACATCAATACGGCCAGCGAAAGCACCGTCACCACAAGAATAATGATTTGCGTCGGCGTAATGACCGCACCGCCGATAAAAAACGGCTGCTGCGGCAACAGACCCGGAAACGGCTTGTAATTGGGCTTCCAGATAATCATGGCCAACGTTTGCAACAGGATCGACATGCCAATGGCTGTAATCAGCGGCGTCAGGCGCGGGCTGTTCCTCAGGCGCTTGTAGGCGACCTTCTCGATCACGAAATTGAGCAACCCCGCCACCGCGCAGGCCACCACCGCCGCGATCAACAGCGCCAGCCAGCCCGGCGCACTCGGCCACACCGCTTGCAGCCCGCCGATCACTGACCAGGCCGTCAGCGCCCCCACCATCAGCACATCACCGTGCGCGAAATTAATGAGCTGGATAACCCCATACACCATCGTGTAGCCCAAGGCAATCAGCGCATACATGCTGCCCAGCACCAAGCCGTTGATGATTTGCTGAAGCAGAATGTCCATGATTTGTCTTTTCCCCTTGATTTATTGTCTTTACCGGCCCGGTGCCGATGTTGCCTGATTTTTCAGCCTTTAGCAAGAAAACCTCCGGAGTGGGGTTAAGCCGGCGGGTAGCGGGGGATTCTAATAGATCGATTTTTCTAAACTGGTCCGCCTACACCTTTGAACTTTTCGACGAATGCGGCGATCTTCTGGAAGACACTTTGCTTTTTCATCAGGTATTGCGGGTTGAGTGGGCTCATCTTGGGCAAAAGCGCGTTGAGTTCGGTGCCGTTTTCGCTGGCAAATTCCCGCTTGAGCGAAGTGGCGATATAGCGCTTGGCCGCCTCGGAATTCAGGTTCTCGGCATCGATCAGTTCCTGTGCCTCGTGTTGTTGCTCAGCCTGGGCAAAGCGGAAAAAAGCCTCGATCACACTGGCCTTGTCGCCCAGCCCGTCCAAGTCAGTCTGGTTGATGAAGTCCACCACCAGGCTTTCCTTGGCGCGGTTACCCAGGCTGGCGCGGATCACCCGGCGCACATCCTCGACCAGGGCCACCTTGTCCTTGGTCTTCTTGTTCTTCTCGAAGATCAATTCCAGGATGTAATCCAGGTTGATTTCCTGCGACTTGAGCAGATCTATCTCGAACACCACATCATCCCAGTCGATGCTGGATTTCTCTTTTTCCGCCGAGGCTTTCTCCCGGCGCAGCCAGTCGCGGATGTCGTTGTAGGCGGAGCGGTAATCCTGGATTTTTCGATCGGCAGGAATGCGGATCGCCTGCAATGCAGCCAGATCGTCGTCGCTCAGGTAGTGTTTTGCCTTGAAGTCCTCCACCGCCTGCGGGTCACTCATATCCACGGTTTGCAAGGCTTTCAGGCTGGCGAATTCATCGTAGTTTTGCAGCACGTTCTCCACGCGCAGGTATTCGCCGAACAGTTTGGCAAACGCCTTCTTGTCGGATTCCTTGACGATGTTCGCCGGGTCGGAAAAGCGTTGCTCCAACTCGCTCACCACGTCGATGAAGCCGCGCCTGGCCTCGCCCGTGGTCGCATCAATGAAGCCCTCCATGTACTCGGTATAGCTCTTCTCCAGCACCACGTTTCGGGTGTTCTTGTCGCCAAACAGGGTGATGGCAGCGACGGTTGCCTGCTCCAGGTCGCGGAAGGTGACGACATTACCGAAGGTCTTGGTGGCGTCAAAAATGCGGTTGGTACGCGAATAGGCCTGCATCAGGCCGTGGTAGCGCAGGTTTTTGTCCACGAACAAAGTGTTCAGCGCGGGCGCATCGAAGCCGGTCAGAAACATCCCGACCACGATCAGCAAATCGACATCTTGCTCTTTGACGCGCTTGGCCAGGTCGCGGTAGTAATTCTGGAAGCCATTGCTGTCCACGCTGAAGCTGGTCTTGAACAGTGCGTTGTAGTCGGCAACGGCTGCGCCCAGGAACTCCTTGGCGCTGCTGTCCATGGCCGAGACTTCAAAGCCTTCGTCCGCGATGTCTCCTACCGCGTCCTGTTCCTCGTTGGCGGCGTACGAGAAAATGGTGGCGACTTTCAAAGGCTTGTCGCTGTCCTTCTGCAGCGTCTTGAAGGCTTCGTAGTACAACTTGGCTGCATCCACGCTGCTCACGGCGAACATGGCAATGAAGCCCTTGGCGCCCGCTTGCAGGCGGTGGGTTTTCTGCCGGAAGCTGTTCAAGATGTATTGGGTGATTTCGCGGATGCGATCCGGGTGCAGCAAGGCCTGCCGGTTTTCCGCCGCGCTGAGCTTTTTCTCGTCCTGCTCGGTTTCGATGGCTTTGAACTGCGGACGTACATCGTTGTAGTCCACCTTGAACTTGAGCACCTTTTCGTCGCGGATGGCATCGGTGATGACGTAGGAGTGCAGTTCCCGGCCGAACACGCTGGCAGTGGTGTCCGCGCCCAAGGCGTTCTGCGGAAAGATCGGCGTGCCGGTGAAGCCGAACTGGTAGAACTTCTTGAATT
>JAIRRE010000261.1 GCA_031256125.1 Burkholderiaceae bacterium | reverse complement strand
CCGTGCCTTGTTTCAGCCACCGGACGTAGCGCACGGGAATATGCGCTTTCACGATACCATCTTTTACTGTTCCAGGATAAGCGCAGATTAACTTTTCCTGGATTTGCCCGTCATCCAGCTTTTGAATCTGGAACAACCCCCAAGTGACTTCCGAACCATCCGGCAGATCGGTTTTCAGGGTAAAAACGGGCAGGCTTTCGATACAGCCGACATGAAAACCTTCTGGTCTTTCATCAGAAGGAAATAGTGCGGCATTCATAAAACCAAAAACCGAATCGTGTTGCATCAGGCTGGCGCGCGCATAGGGCCAGACGTATTGGCGCAAGAAAAATTGATCGGCAAAATGCCTTGATTCGAGCGGCTTGCTCATAAAGCGCTGTATCAATTTATCCAGCGGCGGCAGAGAGCCCGCGACAACACCCCACAGCCCGGCCAGCATTAATTCCGTATGCGAATACCAATCGCGCATCATATGAAACCGCTTGCCGCTGGCAAGCCACTGTTCCACCGCTGCCGCTTCATACCGCGAAATCACCGAATCCGCGTCGCGGAACAGTATTCGATGCATTTGTGGATCGTCCAGCGCCAGTAACCGCCACATCGGCCCTGGCCATTGCGCGGCAGGCTCTTCGACGAAAATGATTTGCGCGCCGCCCGCCCGTAGGCGGTTGATGACGCTCTCCGGGACGCTGGCATCGACGTAAAACCGGCAAACCCAGTTTGGATAAATGCTCGGTTGCTCCTGCACATTCAAAACCGCCGGTTCGCAGTATTTGGAATTACCGCCGAACAGCGAGAACACGATCACGTTGCGCTCGCGCGTTTGCGAACTGGGCGGCGGTGGCATAACCCCTGGCCCCGTCCATGGAATAATCGGTTCACCGTTGTTTTGACGGACGCGCATATTCAGGGCCAGTAAACCGTAGCGGCGCGTCTCGTCCCATTGTCCGAGAATGCCATGCGCAAAGGCCAGCGTGTCATATCCAAATATATTTTCACCACGCGCCAGACCCGCGTGCGCGTAGCGAATCGCCTCTTGCCAACGTCCAAAACGGATATAGTTGGCCGCTACGCCATTCCACCCATCCATCACGCCCGGATAGGCGCGGGTAATTTGTAGACTGATATCCAGAGATTCCTTGTAGCGCCCTTGTTCATGCAGCGCCCTCATGCGGGCGGCATCGAAAAGCAACTGGATATTTGATCGGGGCTGATGCGTATTCGTATTCATGACCCATTACCTGCCGATTGACGTTTGCTTGGCTGTTTTTTTGTACAAAGGCCGCTGTTGCGCGCGAGCGTGAGAATCAGTCTTTGTGCCTTCCGGTAGAGAGTACTGTGTCTCATTTCGATTGCTTTTACCTCTTTGTAGAGGTTAAAAATCGTCCACCGAATAGGTTGTACTCGGCATGTTTGGCAGTTCGGGCGTGCACCCCGGACGAGCAAAGAAATGCGGCAGCGTGGTGTGCCGCTGCGGCGAGCATCAGCTAGACCGTCGGGCATTGCGGCGCCCGGATTACGTTGACCATTATGTCGTCAGTGCCAGCCCCAGCCAGTCGATTTCCGGCAAGCCGCGGGCGGCCAGAAAATCGTTGGCGCTGCGAAAGTGATTGCAACCGATGAAAGGCACTGGCGGGCGCTGGGCGGACAGGGGCGAAGGATGATTGGCGGTGAGCCACAGGTGCGGACCGCGATCGGCCGGGTCGGCAGGTAGCAGGGTTTGCGCTTGCGCGCCCCAGAGCATAAAGACCAGCGGGCGTGTTTGCGTTTGTAACTGCGCCAGTGCCGCGCCGGTCAGCGCCTCCCAGCCCCAGCCGGCGTGGCTGCCCGCTTGACCGTCTTCCACCGTCAAGCTGCGGTTGAGGAGCAGCACGCCCTGCCGCGCCCAATGATCGAGCAGGCCGTCCGTGCAGCGTGGCGCGCGGCCCAGACTGCGGGTGAGTTCCTTGAAAATGTTGCGCAGACTGGGCGGCAGGCGAACGCCCGGCCCGACGGCGAACGCCAGCCCGTTGGCCTGCCCTGGCCCGTGATACGGGTCTTGCCCGACGATGACCACGCGCACCGCCGCGCGCGGCGTGAGGCTGAACACACGCAAAGGTTCGGGCGGGTAGATGTGCACGCCCGCAGTCTGGCGCGCAGCCAGTCGGGCGCGCAGTTGCTGGCCAATGTCGCCGCGCAGAAAATCCTCCACCAGCGGCTGCCAGCCAGCGTCAAGGGTATTGGAGTGGATCAGCATGGCAGGATGCGGATGCTGCATTATGTCCGCGAAGAATGGAGCAGGCAGCACCCGCTCCCCCGATGAGAAAGAACAGGCAGGAGGGTGTAAGGCGGCGCTGCTGGCCGCCTGGCGTTCGCAACCCTGGCCGCGTCAATCGGCCTGCTTGCGCAGGAAGGCCGGGATTTCGAAGTCGTCCATGCCGCCGGAGGCCAGCGCATCGACCTTGGCAGCGGCCATGGTGCGATTGGGGGTGCGCCAGACGCTGGGTTTTTCCATCGCGCTGTAGTCGGGCTGCTGCGGACGCGGGCGCGGCGCGGGCGCCGCTGTGCTAATCAGGCCGGCGGCGCTGCCGGGGGTGGGCATGGCGTAGGCGACGTTGTCGGTGCCGGTGCGCAGCCCGCCTTGCACGACGTTGAGCGGCTGGCGGCGTATGTTGGGACGCGACAGGCCGGTGGCCACTACGGTAACGCGAATGTTCTCGCCCAGCGTTTCGTCGTAGGCCACGCCGTAGATGACATTGGCCTCGGACGCGGCGTAGGCGCGGATGGTGTTCATGGCCTCGCGCGATTCGGAGAGCTTGAGCGAATTTTTGGTGGCGCTGATGAGCACCAACACGCCCTTGGCGCCTGACAGGTCTATGCCTTCCAGCAGCGGGCAGGCCACCGCCTGCTCGGCGGCGATGCGGGCGCGATCCGGCCCGTGCGCCAGCGCGGTTCCCATCATCGCTTTGCCCGGCTCGCCCATGACGGTGCGCACGTCCTCGAAGTCCACGTTGACGTATGCGGGCACGTTGATGATTTCGGCAATCCCGCCGACGGCATTCTTGAGCACGTCGTTGGCCTGCGCGAACGCCTGATCCTGGGTGATGTCGTCGCCCAGCACTTCGAGCAGCTTTTCGTTGAGCACGACGATCAGGGAATCGACGTTTGCTTCCAGCTCCGCCAAGCCGATTTCGGCGTTGCTGGTGCGCTTGCCGCCTTCCCAGTCGAAGGGTTTGGTCACCACGGCGACGGTGAGGATGTTCATATCCTTGGCGATGCGCGCGATCACCGGCGCCGCGCCGGTACCAGTGCCCCCGCCCATGCCGGCGGTGATGAATAGCATGTTGGCGCCGCGGATGGTCTGGCGGATCTCGTCAATCGCGGCCTCGGCGGCCTCGCGCCCCTTGTCGGGCTTGCTACCGGCGCCCAGACCGGTTGCGCCAAGCTGGATGGTGTCAGCCGCCAGCGTGTGCGAAAGCGCCTGCGCGTCGGTGTTGGCGCAAATGAATTCGACGCCTTGGACGTTGCACTCAATCATGTGATCGACGGCGTTACTGCCGCCGCCGCCCACGCCGATTACCTTGATCCGGGTGTCGGAGTTGAATGCTTCTTTCTCAATCATTTCAATGGTCATGGGAGGCTCCTGTTGAATTGTCCGGGGTTGCTGATGGAAAACACGGTGGAAAAATAAATTGGAGAACCAGAAGGCAAGGTGCAGCTTGGACATCGCCCGCCGCCCGGAGCGGCGGACGGCCAAGCTTGCGGAGCATGTCGAGGTATAGCGTTGGTCATGGCGGGTTGGAATCTTTGTGTCAAAAATTGCCCAAAATAAAATCTTTGGCGTGGGCCAGCAGGTTTTTGACCATGCCGGTGTTTTGCGTCGCGGGGTTGCCGCGCAGCCGCGACAGACGCGCTTCTTCCATCAGACCCATGACGGTGGCCGCGCGCGGCCCGGCCACCATGTCGGCCAGCGCGCGCGAGTAACGCGCCGCGCCACGCCGCACGGATTTGAGAAAAATGTCCTCGCCCAGCTCTACCATGCCGGGCATCGCGGCCGCGCCGCCGGTGAGCACCACGCCGGAGGAGAGCACCTCCTCATAGCCCGAATCGCGCACCACCTGTTGCACCAGCGAGAAAATTTCCTCAACGCGCGGTTCGATCACGCCCGATAGCGCTTGGCGCGACAACATGCGCGGCGTGCGATCGCCCAGGCCCGGCACTTCCACCTGCACGTTGGCGTCGGCCAACAACTGCTTGGCGCAGCCGCTGGCGACCTTGATGTCCTCGGCGTCGCTGGTGGGCGTGCGCAGCGCCATCGCAATGTCGCTGGTGATGAGATCGCCCGCAATCGGGATCACCGCCGTGTGGCGAATCGCCCCGCCCGCGTAGATCGCCACGTCGGTGGTACCCGCGCCGATGTCCACGCACGCCACGCCCAGCTCGCGCTCGTCCTCGGTCAGCACGGCCTGCGCCGAAGCCAGCGGGTTGAGCATCATGTATTCGACTTCCAACCCGCAGCGGCGCACGCATTTGATGATGTTCTCGGCAGCGCTCTGCGCGCCGGTGACGATATGCACCTTGGCCTCCAGCCGCATACCGCTCATGCCCACCGGCTCGCGCACGTCCTGCCCGTCGATGGCAAACTCCTGCGGCTCCACCAGCAACAGACGCTGATCGCTGGAGATGTTGATGGCGCGCGCGGTGTCGATCACCCGCGCCACGTCCGCCGGGGTGACTTCACGATCCTTGACGGCCACCATGCCGCTGGAGTTGAAGCCCCGAATATGGCTGCCGGTGATGCCGGTGTAAACGCGGGCGATCTTGCAATCGGCCATCAGCTCGGCTTCCTTGAGCGCCTGCTGGATGCTGGCCACCGTGGCATCAATGTTGACTACCACGCCGCGCTTCAAACCGTTGCTGGCGGCCATGCCCAGACCCGTCAATCGCAGGTCGCCCCCGGGCAGCACCTCCCCGACCACCGCCATGATCTTGGCGGTACCAATATCCAGGCCGACGATGAGATCCTTGTATTCTTTTGCCATGCCGTTACTGCTTCGTTACCGGGTTTGCCGCCGCCGGATCGCCAGTGGTGTCCACGCCCCTGAGGCGCAGCGCGTAGCCGTTGACGTGGCGCAAATCGGCCGTTTCGATGTCGGCCACGCCGCGTTGATGGCGCGCCGCCACCATCGGCACGGTTGCGACGAAGGTTCGCAGGCGTGCGGCCAGTTCGGCGGCTGTGCCTGCGCCCAATTCGATAACCGCGTCCGGCGCAGTGCCGCTGCCGGGCGGGCTGCTCCGGCCCGTTAACCAGGCGCGCCAATCGCCCCGGGTTTCCAATTCCAGCACCGCCATGCGGTCGTGCAGCGGCGCGACCAGCGGATTCAAGTCGCGGTACATCGCCAGCACGGTGGCCGATTGGTCGTCAGGGCCGGCGAGCGTGGGTATCGCGGGGTCGTTGGCGCCGCCGGGCGCGGCCTCGAACAGTTGGCCGTTGACGTCGATCATCTGCGCGCCCGATGCGCCCCAGCGCGCGTAGGGCTGGTGTTCCCGCAAGGTC
>JAIRRE010000079.1 GCA_031256125.1 Burkholderiaceae bacterium | reverse complement strand
CCGGCGATGCGCCGCCGCCCGCGCTGCCCGCTGCGCCCAGCCGCGCGCCCGACCGGCAAGCGCGCTTGGCGATTTCGCCGCGTGCGGCGTTGATCTACCGCCTGAGCGCGGACATGAACCCGCTGCACGCCGACCCGGAAATCGCCCGCCAGGCCGGTTACCCGCGGCCCATCCTGCACGGCCTGTGCACCTACGGTATGGCCGCGCGCGCGCTGGCGCAAACCTGGGCCGACGGCGACGCCAGCCGGCTCACGCGCCTGGACGTGCGGTTTTCGGCGCCGGTGTTCCCCGGCGAAACTTTGGCATTCGATATGTGGCAAGAAGGCGCCGAACTGCGCTTTACCGCGCACAGCGTCGAGCGCAACGTACAAACCTTGAGTCACGGCGTCGCCGTCATCCAGCCATGAATCCATCCGAAAGTACCTCCAGCCCACACCGTCCGCCACCGCTTGAAGGCATCCGCGTGCTCGACCTCAGCCGGGTGCTGGCCGGCCCCTGGTGCGCGCAGAATCTGGGCGACTTGGGCGCGGACGTCATCAAGGTCGAACGCCCCGGTGCGGGCGACGACACGCGCCACTGGGGGCCGCCTTACCTGCAAGACCCCGGCGGACAGGACACCACCGAATCGGCCTACTACCTGTGCTGCAACCGCAACAAGCGCTCCATCACCGCCGACATCGCCACCCCCGAAGGCGCGGCGTTGATCCGCGAACTGGCGCAAAAGTGTGATGTGCTGATCGAAAACTACAAGGTCGGCGGGCTGGCCAAATACGGGCTGGATTACGACAGCCTGTCCAAACTCAACCCGCGCCTGATCTATTGCTCGATCACCGGCTTCGGCCAAACCGGCCCGTGGGCCGGGCGGCCCGGCTATGACTTCATGGTTCAGGGTGTGGGCGGCATCATGAGCATCACCGGCGAGCGCGACGATCTGCCCGGCGGCGGCCCGCAAAAAGTGGGCGTCGCCATTACCGACGTGATGACCGGCATGTACGCCACCGTCGCGGTATTGGCCGCTTTGCAGGAGCGCCAGCGCAGCGGTCTCGGGCAATATCTAGACTTGGCCTTATTCGATTGCCATCTGGCGATGCTGGCCAACCAAACCTCCAGTTACCTGACCTCGGGCATAGCGCCCAAACGCATAGGCAACGCGCACCAGACCGTGGTGCCCTACCAGACCTTCGCCACCCGCGACGGGCACTTGATCGTGGCGGTCGGCAACGATGCGCAATACCGCGCTTATTGCAAGGCCATCGGCGCGCCGGAATTGAGCGAAGACCCGCGCTTTGTCACCAACTCCCTGCGCATCGCCCACCGGGAAGAACTCATCGCCCTGCTCGTCGAAATCATGAAAGAAGGCCAGCGCGACGACTGGATCGCCAAGCTCGTGGCGGCGGGCGTGCCTTGCGGGCCGATCAACGACATCGGCCAGGCGTTCGACCACCCGCAAGCCCAAGCGCGCGGGCTGCGCTGCGAAATCCCGCACCCGCTGGGCGCGGCCCCCTTCACTGCCAGCCCGCTGCGCTTTTCGGCTTCGCCCGTTCAATACCGCCGCGCCCCGCCCCTGCTGGGCCAGCACACCGAAGAAGTGCTGCGCGAAGTGCTGGGCGGAGAAGGCTAAAAAGGGAAAAGCGGGCAAACGCCAGAATTGCCGCACAAGCGGCTCAGCCTTGCGCCGGGCCGCCTGTTTACCAACCGCTCACCCTGCCAGCCGCCCCAGCGCCTGCGTCAAATCGGCCTGCAAATCGGCCACCGCTTCCAGCCCCGAGGAAAAGCGCACCAGCGTGCCGCGCGCCAGATGGGCAGGCCAGGCTTGCCGCATGGCGGTCAAGTCGTCATACGGCACCACCAGGCTGATCGGGCCGCCCCAGCTATAGCCGATTTTGAACAGCTTGAGGCCATCGCAAAACGCATCCACCTGCTGGGGCGTGTAACGCGCATCGACGATGACGCTGAACAGCCCCGCCGCCGCGCCTTCGCCGCGCGCATCCGCCGGGCCGCAGACCTGTCGCCAGTGCGCGTGGCCGGGCGACCCGGACAATGCCGGATGCAACACTTGGGCGAATTGCGGTTGTTCCAGACACCAGCGCGCCAGCGCGCGCGCGGCTTGATCTTGCGCGCGGTAGCGCAGCGCCAGGCTGGGCAATGAACGCAGCACGGCTTCGGCGTCATTGACGCCCACGCCGATGCCCAGCCGCATGTGCGCCAGTTGCACGCGCTGGTGCAGCGCGGCATCGCGCGTGGTCACGCTGCCCATCAACACGTCGCCACCGCCGCTGGGGTATTTGGTCAGGGCGTGGGCACTCAAGTCCACGGCCAGCCCCTGCCCGTCCAGATCGAACGGGTTATAGGCCATGCCCGCGCCCCAGGTATCGTCGATGGCGCACCACACGCCGCGCGCCTTGCATACGCCAACCAGCGCGATCAGGTCGGGGAACTCCAGCGTCACCGAACCGGCCGCCTCCAGCCACACCAGCCGGGTACGCGGCGTGATGCGCGCGGCCAAGTCATCCGGCGACATCGGGTCGTAAAACTGGTGCGTGATGCCCCAGGCGGCCAGTTCACCCTCGGCCAGTGTCTTGCTGGGGCCATAGGCGTTGTCCGGCAACAGCACCTCGTCGCCGGTTTTGAGCAGCGCCATGTTAACCAGCGCGATGGCCGCCAGACCGCTGGTGGTCAGTACGCAATGCTGGCCGCCTTCCAGACTGGCGATGCGCGCTTCCAGCGTAAACGTGGTCGGGGTGCCGTGCAGGCCATAGGTGTAGGCGGATTTGTCTTTCCACTCGCGCTGACGCATCGCCGCCACGCTGGGGAAAAACACCGTGGACGCCTTGAACACCCCCGGCTGCGGCGCGCTGAATTCATCCGGCGGCGCGTAGGGATGGTGGATGAGATGGGTACTGAAATCGGTCATGGTGCGGGGGATGGTAAATCACCCCGCGCCATGCAAACTGGCAATCGGCGCGAGAAAACCCTGTACCCCGGTCAGAATGATTTGCACACCGATGCACAGCAGCAAAAATGACGACACCCGCAGCGCAACGCGGGTGCCGTTGGTCCCCAGGTAATGCGCCAGCCGTGCCGCGCGGCTGTAGACCAGATAGATCACCACCATCACCAGCACCGAAATCACCACCGATGCAGTGGCCGACAACAGAAACGTTGGCAACTTGTAATGCCCGCGGCTGGCGGTCAGGGCGATGGCGGTAGCAATCGAACCGGGGCCGGTGGTCAGCGGCATCGTCAGCGGGAAAAACGCCCCGTGAGACACCAGATCGGTATCGCCTCGCCGGGTGTCGGCGTTGGCGGTGCCGGACAGCGACGTATCGGGCGCGTTGAGCATTTGCCAGGCCGCCACCGCAACCGCCAGCCCGCCGCCGATGCGCAGCGCCTCGATTGAGATGCCGAAAAAACGCAGCACCGGCGCGCCGGCGAAAAACGCCACCATCAGCACGAAAAATGCGTAGATGGCCACCCGCCGGGCAATCAGGCGCCGCGCCTCTTCGGTCAACGCCGAAGTGCGGTCCAGAAAAACAAACGCCATGCCGACCGGGTTGATGATGCTGATAAGGCCGGTAAAGCCGAACAGGATGTCCGATACCAGACGATCCATGGGGAGTAGCGACATCATGGCGGTGTTGGCGTGCGATCCATCGGCGAGTGGCTGTTGAACCGTGAGTGCGGCTGCATCCCCGATCACACTTTCCACTTGGCCAGCAGTTTTTCCGGCGTCATGGTGTCATAGACCTCGAAGGGCTGGTGTATCCACGGGTTGGTGGGCAGTTCCTCGACGGCGTAGTCGGCCTGGAACGACGAGCAGCCCTTGCTCCAGATCACGGCGGTGCGCAGCTCGGTAATGGGCGGGTAGCCGGTGCGCAGACGCTCAACTACCGCTTGCAGCGTCACGCCGGTATCGGCCAAGTCATCGACCAACAGCACGCGCCCGGCGATCTGGCCTTGCGGCGTGGTGATGTAGTGGGCAATGTCCAGATGCCCCTGCACCGTGCCGGCCTGGGCGCGGTAGGAGCTGGTGGACATGATGGCCAGCGGCACGCCAAAAATGCGCGACAAGACATCGCCGGGTCGCATCCCGCCGCGCGCCAGGCACAGGATGGTGTCGAACCGCCAGCCCGATTGATGCACCTTGAGCGCGAGTTTTTCGATCAGGCCGTGGTACTCATCTTGACTCACGTAGAGATGCTTGCCGTCTTCGGTCAACATGGCTGCGCTCCTGTTTCAATAGCTGCGGGTTCAGGCCAAAAACGGGTGCCGCAGCACGATGGTGTGTTCGCGGTCCGGGCTGGTGGAAATGATGTGCACCGGCACGCCGACGGCCTGCTCGATGCGTTGCAGATACAGCCGCGCGTTGACCGGCAGCCGCGCGTAGTCGGTTACGCCGACGGTGGTCTCGCTCCAGCCCTCCAGCGTTTCGTAGACCGGCTGGCAGCGCGCGATGTCGTCCGCGCCCATTGGCAGGATGTCGATGCGCGCGCCGTCCAGCTCATAGCCGATGCAGAGCTTGAGCTCCGGCAGGTTGTCCAGTACGTCCAGCTTGGTGATACACAGGCCGGTCAGGCCATTGACCTGGGCGCTGCGTTTCAGGAGCGCCGCGTCGAACCAGCCGCAGCGGCGGCTGCGCCCGGTAGTCACGCCTTTTTCCGCGCCCACCACCGCCATGTGATAGCCCGGCGTGCCGGGCGTTTGCCAATCGAGTTCGGTCGGGAACGGCCCGCCGCCCACCCGTGTGCAATAGGCTTTGGTGATGCCCAGCACGTAGTGCAGCAACCCCGGCCCCACGCCCGCGCCCGCCGCCGCGTTGCCAGCCACGCAATTGCTGCTGGTGACGAACGGGTAAGTACCGTGGTCCACGTCCAGCAGCGTGCCCTGCGCGCCTTCAAATAGCAGATTGGCGCCTTCGCGGTGCGCGTCGTTGAGCAGGCGCGATACGTCCGCCAGCATCGGCGCGACGGCTTTGGCATGGCGCATGGCTTCTTCATAAACCGGCTCGAATTGCACCGCGCCGTCTTTGAGGTAGGGCGCGATGGCATCGGGGAAAGCGATGCGCGGCGAATCCAGCAAAGTAACCAGCAGATGGTTGTAAAGCGCCAGCAATTCACGCAGCCGGGCGGCAAAGCGGTCAGGGTGCAGCAAATCCTGCGCGCGCAACGCGCGGCGCGCGATCTTGTCCTCGTAAGCCGGGCCGATGCCGCGGCCCGTGGTGCCGATCTTCTCGCTGCCGCCCTGCTCGCGCGCGGCCTCGCGCGCCACGTCCAGCGCCGCGTGCAACGGCAAGATCAGCGGGCAGGCTTCGCTGATGAAAAGGCGCTCGCGCACCTTGACGCCAGCGCCCTCCAGGCTTTCGATTTCTTCCAGCAGCTTGGCGCAAGACAGCACCACGCCGTTGGCGATGTAGCAGCGCACGCCAGGGCGCATGATGCCGCTGGG
>JAIRRE010000046.1 GCA_031256125.1 Burkholderiaceae bacterium | reverse complement strand
CCGAAGGTGGCGATTCTGTCGGCGGTGGAAACCGTGGAATCGAAGCTGCCCGCGACCATCGACGCGGCGGCGCTGTGCAAGATGGCCGAGCGCGGGCAGATCACCGGCGCGCTGCTGGAAGGCCCGCTGGCGTTCGACAACGCGATCAGCGCCGAGGCCGCGCAAATCAAGCACATCCAATCGCCGGTGGCGGGCGACGCCGACATTCTGCTCACGCCCGATCTGGAAGCGGGCAACATGCTGGCCAAGGAATTGAGCTTTTTGGCCAACGCCGACGCGGCGGGCATCGTGCTGGGTGCGCGCGTGCCAATCATCTTGACCAGCCGCGCCGACAGCGAGCGCACCCGCATGGCCAGTTGCGCCGTGGCGGTGCTGTACGCACACGCCACCGGCTCCGCCCAGGCGGTATCTCAAGCAGGCGGCGGACAGTCATCATGAAACATCCCATTTTGGTGCTCAACGCCGGTTCGTCGAGCCTGAAGTTTTCGATTTACGAAAAGCGCGCCGACCATACCCTGGCGGCGGGCGCGCACGGCGCAGTGGAACGGCTGGACGGCCAGCCGCATTTGACGGTGCAAAGCCCGCACGGCGCAACGCTGGCCGATCAAGCCGTGGCCGAACGCGGCTACCCCGGCGCGATTGCGGCGATTCATGACTGGTTCGCCGCGCACGTCGGCGACGAACGAGGCTTTACCGGCATCGGGCACCGTGTGGTGCATGGCGGCCCGCACTTCGCTGCGCCGGTGCGGATCGACGCCCAAGTGCTGGCGGCCATCGAAGCGCTGACGCCGCTGGCGCCGCTGCACCAGCCGCACCATGTCGAGGCGATCCGCGCGGTGAGCGCGGTCGCGCCGAACGTGCCGCAGGTGGCGTGCTTCGACACGGCGTTCCACCGCACCATACCGATGATCGAGCGTGAATTCGCGCTGCCCCGCGCGCTGACCGCGCAGGGCATCGTGCGCTACGGTTTTCATGGCCTGTCCTACGAGTACATCACGACGGCGCTGGCGGCGCTCGATCCGCGCTGGCAGGAGCGGCGCACGGTCATCGCGCACCTGGGCAACGGCGCCAGTATGTGCGCGCTGGCGGGGGGCCAGAGCGTGGCCACCACGATGGGCCTGAGCGCTGTCGATGGCCTGCCGATGGGCACGCGCAGCGGCGCGCTCGATCCGGGCGCGGTGCTGTATCTGCTGCGTCAGGGCGGGGGGCGTTCGGTCGATCAGGTCGAGCACCAGCTCTACAACGAGTCGGGGCTGTTGGGCGTATCGGGCATTTCCAGCGACATGCGCACACTCGAACAAAGCGCGGCGCCCGAAGCCGCGCACGCCATTGATCTGTTTACCTACCGCGCGGCGCGAGAGCTGGCCGCGCTGGCGGGCGTGCTGGGCGGCCTGGACGCGCTGGTGTTTACCGCCGGCATCGGCGAACACGCGCCGGGTGTGCGCGCGGCCATTTGCCGGCGTGCGGCCTGGCTGGGCGTGGCGCTCGATGAAGCCGCCAATGCCGCCAACGCTGCCGTAATTTCAAGCGACCAATCGCGCGTGACCGTGCGCGTAATTCCGACCGATGAAAACCTGATGATCGCGCGCCACACCCTCAACCTGCTCGATGCCCAGTAACCGTCAAATATCGACTATCAAGAACCACCGCCATGACCAAATCAGTCCAAACCGCCAAGCCCTCCCTTTTCTCACTGCCGCTGTTCTGGCCAATGGCCGCCGCTGCCGGCATGGTTGAAGCCGGGGCCGAACTGTCGGCGCGCAATCTGCGTTTTTTGGCCGAAGATGAAAAAATTCATCACGGACTCAAGCCCACGTTGGCGTCCAAAAATCAGCCTCTGCTGGACTTGCGCACGATGGTTTTCCGCGACTATTCTGCGGCCCAGTCCAAGGCGCTGCCCACCATCGTCGATGCGCCGTATGCCGGTCATTCGGCCATGATTGCCGATTACCAGCCGGGGCAAAGCCTGATGGAAACGCTGCGCGCCAACGGCGTGACGCGCTTGTTCCTGACCGACTGGAAGTCCGCGACCCTGGATATGAAGGATCTGGAAATCGACCAGTACCTGGCCGAACTGAACGTGTGTGTCGATGAAGTGGGCGGGCGGGTCAACCTGGTCGGGCTGTGCCAGGGCGGGTGGATGTCGGCGATGTACGCAGCGCGTTTCCCGCACAAGGTGGCCAGCTTGGTGCTGGCCGGTTCGCCCATCGACACCGATGCGGGCGACGGGCCGATCAAGCGCATGGCGCAATCCAGCCCCGCGTCGTTTTACGAAGAACTGGTAACGATGGGCGGGGGGTTGATGCTGGGGCGCTTCATGCTCAGGGGCTGGAAGAACATGCACCCGGATGAGCATTACTTCAACGAGCATGTCGATCTGTACGAACACATCGACGATCCCGCGTATGTGCGCAAGGAAGAGGCGTTCGCCAGCTGGTACGAAAACCCGATCAACCTGCCGGGGCGCTGGTACCTGCAAGCCATCGTGCAACTGTTCAAGGAAAACCGGCTCGCCAAGGGCCAGTTCGTCGCGCTGGGGCGCACGCTCAACCTCAAAACCATCACCTGCCCGGCGTATCTGCTGGCGGGCGAGGCCGACGACATTACCCCGCCGCCGCAAGTGCTCGATGCCCGCAAGTATCTGGGCACGCCAGCCGTCCAAATCACCAGCCGCACCGTCCCGGGCGGGCACATCGGCCTGTTTATGGGATCGCGCACGCTCAAGGACGCCTGGCCGGACATTGCGGCCTGGATCGCGGCGCGCACCTGAATCGCTTGCTATCTTCGCGCCCAAGCTGCGCCACCATCTACGGTCAGGGTGCCGCCGACCACGTAATCGCCCGCGCGCGAAGCCAGGTAGATGGCGGCACCGGCCATGTCCTCGGCCACGCCGAGGCGGCCCAGCGGAATGCGCGGGGCGATTTCGTCGCCGTGATCGCGCGCGTCCTTGTTCATGGTGGAAGGGAATGCGCCCGGCGCAATGGCGCTGACCGCGATGCGCTCGGGCGCCAGCCGGATCGCCATGCGGCGCGTCAGGTGTATCAGGCCGGCCTTGCTGGCGGCGTAGGAATAGGTTTCCATCTGATTGACCGAGATGCCGTCGATCGAGGCGACATGGATGACCTTGGCCAGGTGATCGGTGGCGGCGGCTTTGAGCAAGGGCGTGGCGGCCTGGGTCAGAAAAAACGGCGCCTTGAGGTTCAAATCGACCACTTTGTCCCAGCCGCTTTCCGGGAATTCGTCATACGGCGCGGCCCATGCGGCCCCGGCGTTGTTGACCAGAATGTCGAGCTTGTTTTCATGCGCCCGGTACGCCGCCAGCAGCGCGTCGATACCCGCGCATGTGGACACGTCGGCGGGCAGCGATACGCACGGGCCGCCAGCGGACATCTGCTGCGCCGCCGCGTCGCACGCCTGAGCCTTGCGCGCCGAGATATAAACCCGCGCGCCAGCGGCCAGCAGCCCTTCGGCAATCATCCGTCCAATGCCGCGCGAACCGCCCGTAACCAGCGCCACCCGGCCTTGGAGGGAAAACAGTTGTTGGATGTTCATCATGGTTGTCTCCTTGTCGTTCATCCATTGTGCGGCCAACGATCATCCGCCTTAACCCGCCGCCGCGTAGCGCCAGATGCCATCAGCGCCGCGCGCGCGCGTGAGTTGGCCGGTGTGCCACAGGTTGTTCAGGTGCGCTACGGCCTCGCCGACGGCGAAAGTGCTTTGGTGCAAATCGAGTTTTCGGTGAAACAACAGCGGCAATATGTCCCATGCCGAGACGGGCTTTTGGCGCGCGGCCACCATCACGTCGGCCAGCCGTTCGTGGTGATGGTCGCGCAGTTGGTCTAGCCGCGTATGCAGGCCGGTGAAGGGTTTGCCGTGCGCGGGCAGCACCAGCGTGTCGGCGGGCAGCGCGCGGTAGCGCTCCAGCGAGGCCAGGAACAAGGCCAGCGGGTCGCCTTCCGGTTCGGGGTCATAGACGCTGACGTTGGGCGAGATGCGCGGTAGCACCATGTCGCCGGAGATCAAAATGCCGCGCGCCGCGCCATACAGGGCAATGTGCTCGGGCGCGTGGCCGTGGCCGACGATGCAGCGCCAGCGCTCGCCACCGATGGTCACGTCCAAACCGTCGAGCAGCCGCGCGTAGGCGCGCGGTACACGCGGTACCAGGCTGTGGTAGTAAAAGCGCCGCTGGTGTAATTGCTCCAGATCATCCGGGTTGGTCATGCCGTGGCTGGCAAAGTAGCGCGCAATGTCCGCGCCGGTTTCGGGGCTGACGTTTTGGCTGAAGTAGCGCGCGGTTTGGTAATCGGCGGCGCTCATCCATAGCCGGCAGTCCCAGCCCGGCGCGCTCCAGCGCTCGCATAGCCAATGCGCCAGGCCCACGTGGTCGGGGTGCATGTGGGTGACGAACACGCGCACGATGGGCAGCCCCTCCAGTTCGCGCTCGAAGATGTCTTCCCACGCGGCGCGCCCCTCGGGGCAGTCGATGCAGCAATCGACCACGGCCCAGCCGTCGCGGCCTTCCACCCGGTCGCGCAGCAGCCACAGGTTGATGTGGTCCAGCGCGAACGGCATGGGCATACGCAGCCATTTGAGACCGGGCGCGATTTCGATAGCGCCGCCCGCAGGCGGCAGGCGGTTGGCCAGCGGATAGTGAAGGGCGCGTTCGAGCGCGTCAACAGAAAGTGTCATATGCGGGGCAATTCTAAAAACCATGCCTGGTTTTGCCGGGCGCATGGGCGACAGCCGCAAATGCGGACAACCCGGCGGCGATGGCGGACCCGCGCAGTCCGCCCGCCGCGCAGCCGGTTGACGGGCGCGCGCGAGCCTACAAAATAGGCTTCTTTCATTGTCTTGACATTTCCAGCTATTGCCATGACCCATGCCGATCCCACCATCCCCGCCGATGCCCTTTACGACCGGGTCGCGGCCAGCTTTTCCCGGCAAGGGCTGATGCGGCATCTGGGCGCGCAGTTGCGGCGCGTCGAACCCGGCGAGGTCGAAATCTGGCTGCCTTATTCCGACAAGGTGACGCAGCAGCAAGAGGGTTTTCACGGCGGTGCGATTGGCGCCGTAGCCGACATTGCCGGCGGTTACGCCGGGCTGACGCGGGCGCCCGAAGGCATGGAAGTGGTCTCGGCAGAATACAAAATCAACTTTCTGGGCAGCTACCGGGGCGGTGCGCTACGCGCCACGGGCCGCGTGGTCAAGTCCGGCAAGCGGCTCATCGTCACCACCGCCGAGGTGACGCACGTGGACCCGGCGGGCCAGGAAAAACCTTGCGCGTTGATGCAGCAGACGCTGGCAACCGTGCCCATGACGTACTGACATCCATCCTCCCAACCTTGACACACACAGGAGACCCTCTCATGCCCCAACTCCATCTGCCCGGCCTGAAC
>JAIRRE010000034.1 GCA_031256125.1 Burkholderiaceae bacterium | reverse complement strand
GCTGATTTTGGGCGTCACCAATCCGCAAGGCCGCAAGTACCACGTGGCCGCTGCCTTTCCCAGCGCCTGCGGCAAGACCAACTTCGCGATGCTCATCCCGCCCAAGAGCTTCGAGGGCTGGAAGGTCAGCACCATTGGCGATGACATCGCCTGGATCAAACCGGGTCAGGATGGTCGCCTGTACGCCATCAACCCGGAGGCGGGTTACTTCGGCGTTGCGCCCGGCACCAACGTGCAGACCAACCCGAACTGCATGGCGAGCCTGAACAAGGACGTGATCTTCACCAACGTCGCGCTCACCGACGATGGCGACGTTTGGTGGGAGGGCATGACCGATCAGCCGCCCGCGCACCTGATCGACTGGCAAGGCAAGGACTGGACGCCCGAAATTGCCAAGGCAACCGGCGCCAAGGCCGCGCACCCGAACGCGCGCTTTACCGTGGCCGCCACCAACAACCCGGCGCTCGACCCCGCGTGGGACGATCCCAAGGGCGTGGCTATCGACGCCTTTATCTTCGGCGGACGCCGCTCGACCACCGTACCGCTGGTGACCGAGGCGCGCAACTGGGTCGAAGGCGTGTACATGGCTGCCACCATGGGGTCGGAAACCACCGCCGCCGCCGCCGGTCAGCAAGGCGTGGTGCGGCGCGACCCGTTCGCCATGCTGCCGTTTACCGGCTACAACATGGCCGAATATTTCCAGCACTGGCTCAACCTGGGTCGCAAGCTCCAGGCCGCCGCCGGTGCCAAGGTGCCGCGCATCTATACGACCAACTGGTTCCGCAAGGGCGAAGACGGCAAGTTCGTTTGGCCCGGCTACGGCGAAAACATGCGCGTGCTCAAGTGGATGATCGACCGCATCGAAGGCAATGCTCAAGGTACTGAACACATCTTCGGCGTCAGCCCGCGCTATGAGGAACTTAACTGGACCGGCCTGAACTTCAGCGCCGCCCAGTTCAGCCAAGTAACCAGCATCGACAAAGCCGCCTGGCAAGCCGAACTCAAGCTGCACACCGCTTTATTCGAGCAACTGGCGCACAAACTGCCGCAAGAGTTACCCGAAACCAAGGCGCGCATCGAGCGGCATCTGGCAGCCTGACCGGCTCATCCGCGTCCGGCCTTGTCTGGGCCGGGTTCGACGGCGCTGCGTCGCATAGCGCCAACGCGCGGCAGACGGTGCTGGGGTTGCACCCCAGTGCTGCCGCAATGGCGCGCCCGGATTTGGGATGGGATGCGAGCTGTGAAGCGCAGCGATAACCGACGGTATTTAGAATTGAATAGCAACCGGGGTCAGTCTAAGTCTAGTGTGCTGTTGCGCGCTGAGGAAAGCTACCCGGCATCGCCATAATCGCATTGTTTTGAAGCCCGCCAC
The DNA here is from genome assembly GCA_031256125.1 of Burkholderiaceae bacterium. Taxonomy (GTDB): domain Bacteria; phylum Pseudomonadota; class Gammaproteobacteria; order Burkholderiales; family Burkholderiaceae_C; genus Ottowia. Next base: position 5,926 of record JAIRRE010000034.1, on the reverse strand, counting down.
ACCGGAACTGCCCGAAGTCAATCTCTCTGAAAGCGAGGGGGTGCGTTATTTGCACCTGGGTTCGATTTGGGTGCAAGGGGCGATGCGCATTGCCGCGCCGTTCGATCTGGAACTGGAATACGTGCAGCGCATGATGGCTTGGCTGCTGTTTCTACCGCCTGAGTCGATCCAGGGGCGGCACGCCATGCAACTGGGTCTGGGCGCAGGCGCCATCACCAAGTTTTGCTATAAAAAACTAAGCATGACCTGCACTGTGGCTGAGCTGAATCCGCGCGTGGCCGACGTGTGCCGGGTCTGGTTCAGACTGCCCGCCGAAGGGCCGCGGCTGCGCGTGGTGATCGCCGACGCGGCGCGGGAAATCCAGCGCGCTGAATGGCTGGGGACAGTCGATGCGCTAACGGTTGATCTCTATGACGGCGACGCCGCCGCGCCGGTGCTCGACAGCGCCGCGTTCTACGCCGATTGCCGCCGGATGCTCACCGCCGAGGGCGCGATGACGGTTAACCTGTTTGGCCGTTCGGAAAACTTCGAGCGCAGCCTGGCGCACATCAGCGCCGCGTTCGGTGCGCAAGCGGTGTGGCAGTTCAAGCCCACGCGCGAAGGCAACGCGGTGGTCCTGGCGCAGCGCACGCCGCAGCGGCCCGCGCGCGCCGTGTTGCAAGCGCGCGCCGAGGCCATCGAAGCGCGCTGGGGTTTGCCCGCGCCCAAATGGCTGCGCGTGTTCAAGCCGCTGGAAAAATAAAGAGCAACGACGATGGCGCGTTCCCCGTCTGCCGGACATCGGCATCTGGCTTCCAGCATCCAGCCCGAAACCCATCGCGGCCCCGTGCATTGGCGGCAACTGGTGGAGTGGTTGCGCGACGCGGGTGAGATTACGCCGCAAGAAGCCAGCCGCACCATCGCCCGCATCGCCCATGCCGAAAGCGCGCAGCCCGCGCTGGTACGGCTGGCGGCGGTGGGCATGACACGGGCGAGCAACGGCCAGCCGTTCGATCTGGAGGCGCTGACGCAGTTTCTGGCGCAGTGCGCCAAGCTCGACTATTTGCGCATCGACCCGCTCAAGGTCGATGTCGGCCAAGTGGCCGAGACCATGAGCGCGCAATACGCCGAGCGCCACCGGGTGTTGCCGGTGCAGGTCACGCCGGGCGAGGTGATCGTTGCTACCAGCGAGCCGTTTATCGACGATTGGGTGGGCGAGGTCGAGCGTCAATCCAGACGGCAGGTGCGGCGCGTGGTCGCCAACCCGGTGGACATCAAACGCTACACGGCGGAATTTTTCGCGCTCGCCAAATCGGTGCGCGCGGTGCAGGCCGCCGGGCAGGCTACGAGCGCTACCAGTTTCGAGTCGCTGGTGGAACTCGGCCGCAGCGGGCGGCAACTCGACGCCAACGACCAGGGCGTGATTCAGGTCGTCGATTGGCTGTGGCAATACGCCTTCGACCAGCGCGCCAGCGACATTCACATGGAACCGCGCCGCGAGCAGGGCGTAATCCGCTTTCGCATCGACGGCGTGCTGCACCCGGTCTATCAGGTGCCGCCGGCGGTGATGAGCGCCATTACCGCGCGCATCAAGCTGCTGGCGCGCATGGACGTGGTGGAACGCCGCCGCCCGCAGGATGGCCGCATCAAAACGCGCAACCCGCGCGGCGAAGAAATCGAAATGCGCCTGTCCACTCTGCCCACGGCGTTCGGCGAGAAGCTGGTGATGCGCATCTTCGACCCCGACACCGCCGTCAAAGATTTGGAGGGGCTGGGTTTTTCCCGTCACGACGCGGCGCGTTGGGAAAAGCTGGTGGCGCACACCAACGGCATCATCCTGGTCACCGGGCCGACCGGATCGGGCAAAACCACCACGCTGTATTCAACCCTGCGGCGCGTGGCCACGGAGGCGGTCAATATCAGCACCATCGAAGACCCGATTGAAAACATCGACCCGGCCTTCAACCAGACGCAGGTGCAGCAGCAACTCGATTTCGGCTTTGCCGAGGGCGTGCGCACCCTCATGCGGCAAGACCCGGACATCATCATGATCGGCGAAATCCGCGACCTGGAAACCGCGCAGATGGCGGTGCAGGCGGCCCTGACCGGGCATCTGGTGTTCTCGACCCTGCACACCAACGACGCGCCTTCGGCCTTTACGCGGCTGATGGAACTGGGCGTGCCGGCCTATCTTTTGAACGCCACCTTGCTGGGCGTGCTGGCGCAGCGGCTGGTGCGCACGCTGTGTCCCAACTGCAAAGCGCCCGACCCGGACGCCTTGCGCGAGTTATTGGCCGAAGCGGTCAAGCCGTGGCAGATCGGCAGCGGCGAATACCGTCCCTACCGTGGCGCGGGCTGCGTCGAATGCCGCATGACCGGCTACCGCGGCCGCATGGGAATTTACGAACTGCTGATCGTCACCGAACCCTTGCGCGCCTTGGTCAGCGAGGGCGCGAATCTGGAAAAGCTGCGCCGTCAAGCCGCGCAAGACGGCATGAGGCCGCTGCGCCTGGCGGGCGCCATGCGCGTCGCCGAGGGACTGACCACGCTCGAAGAAGTCATCGCCGCCACGCCATCGGTGGGGTGAACGCCGCGCCGTTGAGCGAGCTGAGTCCTCAAAGTCCGATCAACCAAACAGCGCCGCCAGCGCCTGTCCCGGTTCGGGCGCGCGCATGAACGCTTCGCCGACCAGAAAGGCGTGTACGCCCGCGTCGCGCAGGCGCGCCACATCGGCGGGCGTGGCAATGCCGCTTTCGGTGACCAGCAGGCGATCAGCGGGGACGCTGGCGAGCAGACCCAGCGTGGTGTCGAGCGATACCGCGAAGCTGCGCAGGTTGCGGTTGTTGATGCCGATCAGCGGCGTTTTCAGCCGCAGCGCGCGCGCCAGTTCCGCCGCGTCGTGTGTTTCCACCAGCACGGCCATGCCTAGCGCGTGCGCGGCGGCTTCCAGCTCCGCCAGTTGTGTGTCGTCCAGCGCCGCAACGATCAGCAGGATGCAGTTTTGTCAAAGCAGCCCGAAAATGACGCATGACCAACACCACGCCGCTACTGGCCGCCGACCAGACCATCGCCCTCTCGCGGACGAGCGAGTGCTGGATGCTGGCGGTGCCGGGTTTCTTCATGATGGTGTCCCCGGCGGCCATCGACATGTGTTTGCCGGCGCTGCCGACGGTGGCATGTGTTCTGAATTGCCTGTAGCTGCTGCGCGACCCGCGCTACCTGGGCTACACCTTGACCAGCGTAATTCTGGGCGCGGCATGGCGGATAACGCCCCCATCGGCGAGTGTTGCGTCACCTATTCGAAATAGATAATTATTCGCCCTGCGCCGGGTCAAGAAACGACCCAACGCTTCACAACTCTTCGATCCGCCGGGGCGGAAAGCTCTCCCACGCTTGGCAGCCGGGGCATTGCCAGAAATAGCCTTGCGCTTCAAAGCCGCAGGCTGCGCAGCGGTAGCGCGCCAGCGGGCGCACGGCATGGTCGAGGGTACGTTGAATGGTCGGATGGTCGGCTTCGTGGGCGAAAGTCTCGCTGGTCAGCCAGCGCGCGGCGGCAATGAGCGATGGTTCCTGCGCCATGTGGTACACGTAACGCGCGCGCGCGACCTCCGGCAACACGCCTTGTGCGGCCAGGGCTTGCACGATGGCGTCGGTGACATCGACCGATGGCGTGTCGGCACAACTGGCTTCGAGCGCGGCCAAGGCGGTATCGACTTTGCCGCAGGCCGCCCCCAGTCGTACCAGTTCGCGGGCAACCAGAGGTATGAATTGCGGCGCGTGCGCAGGCAGTTGCATCAGGGCGTCGAATGCGCTGGCGACGTCGCCTTGCGCGGCAAACCATCCTGCGAGCTGAATGCGGGGACGTGCGGCAGCGGGGGCCAAGGCGATGGCTTGGTCGAGCAAGCTGCGCGGGATGTCCTGATCCGGGGTGGGTGGGGCTTTGTCGCGCGCTGTTTTAGTCCGGGTGGCTTCGGCCTGCTCGCACAGGTAGTGCGCCAGCCGCCCGCTGAAGTCGCCCTGTCCCTGAGCTTGTAATTCGCGGGCCACGTCTCCAGCCTTGATCCAGTCGCGCGCGCGCTCGTGAATGGATAGCAGGGTAAGCGCCGCTTGCTGGGCATAGTGGGTGTTGTGGAGTTTTTGGAGCGCGTCTTCGGCGCGATCAATCAAGCCAGCTTTGAGAAAGTCCAGCGCCAGCGCGTATTGGGCGCGTTCACGGTCGGCGGCGGAGAGGTCGGCGCGCGAGAGTAGATGTTCGTGTACGCGCACGGCGCGTTGATATTCGCCGCGACGACGAAACAGATTGCCCAGTGCGAAGTGCAGCTCGGACGTATCAGAGTCACGCTGTACCGCTTCAATGAAGGCGTCGATGGCCTGATCCTGTTGTTCGTTGAGCAGGTAATTGAGACCCTTGAAATAAGCCTTGGGCGCTTGCCGGTTTTCCAGCCGCCATTGGCGCAAATCGAAACGCGAAGCCAGCCACCCCAAGGCAAACGCCAGGGGCAGACCAATCAGGAGCCAATTCAGATCAAATTCCACGCGAGGGATACGGTTGGTCGCTGACAGATTCGGGCGCGGATTGCGCCGCTGCCGGGGCAGACGGTTGCCCGGAGACTGATGTCCTCAATTGTGCTTTGGCGTGCCGCCACCGGCCCGGCAGCATACCTAACACGCCCACTATCAGCCCCAGCGCGAACGCGGCTAGCACGATCAGCGTCATGGGCGCGCGCCATTCACGGTCGAACAGCAGGTGCAGCGTGGCTTGCTGTTGGTTATTGACGGCGAACGCGAACAGCACCCCAAAAATAGCCGCCCGGATGATCCATTTGATCCAGGTGAGAAGGCGGCGCAGGGCGATCATTTTTCCGGTTAAGTGTTTAGCAGCGGAGTGTAAGAGTAAAGCACAAGCGCCGCCCCGGTTGCGCGCCCGGATGGCCTGTTGCTTCCTTGTTGCGCGGGAATGGTTGTGAACGAATTGACCGATACCGGTCCCGCGACGGGGCGATGGTTACGCGGGGCGTTCAACCGCGTTATCCGCCGCGCCATTGACCGCCTCGCGCAACGCCTTGCCGGGCTTGAAGTGGGGCGCGTGCTTTTCCGGCACGCTGACGGCTTGGCCGGTGCTGGGATTGCGCCCCGCGCGCGGCGGGCGGCGCTTGATGGCAAAGCGCCCGAAGTCCCGCACCTCAACGCGGTGACCGCGCGCCAAGGCATGGGTCATCGTGTCCAGAATGACACGCACCGCCGCGTCGGCATCGTGCCGCGTAAGCGGCGCAAAGCGCTCGGCAATGGCGTCGATAAGGTCGCTGCGATTCATGGCTGGAGTTTGAGCGTTGTGAGGGTTCAGTGTTGGGCGTGTCCATTGCCACCCGGCCCGCGGGGTCGAGCATCGGATACTCAAACGCTGAATGTCCGACGCTCAACCGTTACGCGATCACTTCTGCTCGGTGTCGAGCTTGGCGCGCAGCAGCGCTCCCAAGCTGGTGGTACCGGCGTGGCTGGTGTTTTGCTGGTTGAAGTTTGCCAGCGTCTCCTGCTGGTCGGCGGCATCTTTGGCCTTGACCGAAAGCTGGATATTGCGGCCTTTGCGGTCGACGTGGATGACCACGGCGGAGACCTCGTCACCCACGTGCAACACTTGGCTGGCGTCTTCCACCCGGTCGCGGCTGATTTCGCTGGCGCGCAGGTAGCCGATGATGTCGTTGCTCAGGTCGATTTCAGCGCCCTTGGCATCCACCGTCTTGACCTTGCCGGTAACAGTGGAACCCTTGTCGTTGACGGAGACGAAGGTGGTAAACGGATCCTGATCGAGCTGCTTGACGCCCAGGCTGATGCGCTCGCGCTCCACGTCCACGGCCAGCACCACAGCCTCCACTTCCTGACCCTTCTTGTAATTGCGCACCACGGTTTCGCCCGGCTCGTTCCACGACAGATCCGACAGGTGCACCAG
>JAIRRE010000358.1 GCA_031256125.1 Burkholderiaceae bacterium | reverse complement strand
TGGACGACTTGGCCGCGCAGGTCAAGGCCGGCGACATGCCGTTCGATGTGGTGATCGCCGCACCCGACGCGATGCGCGTGGTGGGTACGCTGGGCCAAATCCTCGGCCCGCGCGGCTTGATGCCCAACCCCAAGGTCGGCACCGTTACGCCCGACGTGGCTGGCGCGGTCAGGAACGCCAAGGCCGGTCAGGTGCAGTTCCGTGCCGACAAAGCCGGCATTGTGCATGGCACCATTGGCCGCCGCTCGTTCGAGGCCGACAAGCTGCAAGCCAATCTGGCGGCGCTGATCGATGCCCTGAACAAGGCCAAGCCCGCTACCAGCAAGGGCGTGTATTTGCGCAAGGTGGCGGTGTCCAGCACGATGGGCGTGGGCGTCCGGGTGGAAACCCAGACCATCGCGGCGTAATGTGAATTCGGGCCGGTTTCTTTTTGGAAACCGGCCCGTGGTGGTGGGCCGGGGGCGCGCGTTTTTTGATGCAAGCCGCCGGGTCATCCAAGACCGCTGGCGCGCAACTTCGCGGTTGCGCTTAATGGCTCCCGAGTCGGGAGCGGCCAGCGCAGATGGCGTGCCCGCTGCCAAGAGGTCAGAGTTTGGTTGATGACCTTCAAGCGGCAGGTCGCTTTACAAGCAAGGCGCGCGGGTTGGTTCAACTCGCGCATGTGTAGCAAAGGAGTCAGACCTTGAGTCTCAATCGCAGTGAGAAAGAAGCGGTCATCCAAGAGGTGACCTCGCTCGCCGCCAAAGCTCAAACGCTGGTGTTCGCGGAATACCGCAGCATTACGGTCGCCGACATGACGAAGCTGCGTTCCAGCGCACGCAAACAAGGCGTTAGCCTGAGCGTGCTCAAGAACACGTTGGCCCGCCGCGCGGTGGCCGGCAGCAGTTTCGAGGTGGCTGGCGACCAGATGTCCGGGCCGCTGATTTACGGCTTTTCCGAAGATCCCGTGGCCGCCGCCAAAGTGGTGGCCGATTTCGCCAAGACCAACGACAAGCTGGTCATCCGCGGCGGTGTTTTCGGCGGCAAGGCGCTGGATGTGAACGGCGTCAAGCAATTGGCCAGCATTCCGCCCAAGGAAACGCTGCTGGCGCAGCTGTGCGGGTTGCTCATGTCGCCGATTTCCCGCACCGCCGTGGTGCTGGGCGCGTTGGCGGCCCAGAAGGGCGGCGAAGCCGCGCCCGCGGCAGCCTAAATAAGGCAAGACGAGTTTTTCAGACATCAACCCACTTTCAGGAAACATCAAAATGGCATTCGATAAAGACGCATTTCTGGCCGCGCTGGACGGCATGACGGTCATGGAGCTCAACGACCTGGTCAAGGCCATCGAGGAGAAATTCGGCGTGAGCGCCGCGGCCATGGCGGCCCCGGCCGCTGGCGGCGGCGCTGCTGGCGGCGCTGCCGCTGAAGCCGAGGAAAAGACCGAGTTCAACGTGGTGCTGACCGAGGTCGGCGCCAACAAGGTGTCGGTCATCAAGGCCGTGCGCGAGATTACCGGCCTGGGCCTCAAGGAAGCCAAGGACCTGGTCGATGGCGCGCCCAAGACGGTCAAGGAAGCCATGGCCAAGGCCGATGCCGAAGCGGCCAAGAAGAAGCTGGAAGATGCCGGCGCCAAGGCCGAACTCAAGTAAACCCATTGGCTGGCGTCGGGGTCGCTTTTACCCCGGCGCTGGTTTACACGGGCTGGCAAGGCGCCAGCCTGTTGCGCTTTTTGACGTTTGATGTCAGAGCGCACCTGAAAGTCCGCCTGCGACACGAGGCCAGGCGCACTTTCACGTGTCTTCTGAATCCGACTGCGGAAGACGGCTTGGTTCGGGCCGCGTGCAATGCGCGGCTGTCCGCCATCGGCTGGTAGTGGCCAGCCGCCAAGTCTTGCCGGTTTTTTCCGGTACGCCACCAGTCGCCATACATGTCTCACCGCCCGGAGATCACATGGCCTACAGTTTTACCGAACGCAAGCGCGTCCGCAAGAGTTTTGGCACGCGCGAGAGCGTGCTCAAAGTGCCCTATTTGCTGCAAATGCAGCGCGATGCCTACATCGCCTTTCTGCAAAAAGACGTGCCGCCCAAGAAACGCACGCATGAAGGCTTGCAAGCGGCTTTTGAATCGGCGTTCCCGATTGTTTCGCACAACGGTTTCGTCGAGATGAAGTTCATCGAATACAACCTGGCCAAGCCTGCGTTCGACGTGCGCGAGTGCCAGACGCGCGGCCTGACCTATTCGTCGGCGGTGCGCGCGCGCGTGCAGCTCATCATCTACGACCGCGAATCGTCCACCTCGCACAACAAGGTGGTCAAGGAGGTCAAGGAGCAGGAGGTCTATATGGGCGAGGTGCCGCTCATGACCGATAAAGGTTCCTTCATCGTCAACGGCACCGAGCGCGTGATTGTTTCGCAGTTGCATCGCTCGCCGGGCGTGTTTTTCGAGCACGACAAAGGCAAGACGCACTCGAGCGGCAAACTGCTCTTTAGCGCACGCATCATTCCCTACCGCGGTTCCTGGCTGGACTTCGAGTTTGACCCCAAGGACATCCTGTATTTCCGCGTCGATCGCCGCCGCAAGATGCCGGTGACGATTTTGCTCAAGGCCATCGGCTTGACGCCTGAGCAAATTCTGGCGCACTTCTTCGTGTTCGACAATTTCCGCCTGCAAGACAGCGGCGCGCAGATGGAGTTTGTGCCCGAGCGGCTCAAGGGCGAAGTGGCGCGTTTTGACATCACCGACAAGGCTGGCAACGTCATTGTCGCCAAGGACAAGCGCATTACCGCGCGCCACGCGCGGGAACTGGAACAAAGCAAGACCACCCGCATCAGCGTGCCGGAAGATTTTCTTCTCGGACGGGTGCTGGCCGTGGGCGTGATCGACGAGGAAACCGGCGAAGTGCTGGCCAAGGCCAACGACGAGTTGACCGAGACGCTGCTGGCCAGCCTGCGCCAAGCAAAGATCAAGGACATCCAGTGCATCTACACCAATGAGCTGGATCAAGGCGCGTACATCTCGCAGACATTACGGCTGGATGAAACCGCCGACGAGTTCGCCGCGCGCGTGGCCATCTACCGCATGATGCGTCCGGGCGAACCGCCCACCGAGGACGCGGTGCAGGCGCTGTTCAACCGCCTGTTCTACAGCGAAGACAGCTACGACCTCTCGCGCGTGGGCCGCATGAAGTTCAACGCCAAGGTCGGCTCCCCTGAATCGACCGGGCCGATGGTGCTGACCAACGAGGACATCGTTTCGGTGGTCAAGATGCTGGTGGAACTCAGAAATGGCCGCGGCGAGGTCGATGACATCGACCACTTGGGCAACCGGCGCGTGCGCTGCGTGGGCGAACTGGCGGAAAACCAATACCGCATCGGCTTGGCGCGCATCGAAAAAGCGGTCAAGGAGCGACTGGGGCAGGCCGAACTCGATCCGCTGATGCCGCACGACCTCATCAACAGCAAGCCGATTACGGCGGCGCTCAAGGAATTCTTCGGCGCCAGCCAGCTTTCCCAGTTCATGGATCAGACCAACCCGCTGGCCGAAATTACGCACAAGCGCCGCGTTTCAGCGCTTGGCCCGGGCGGCCTGACGCGCGAGCGCGCGGGTTTCGAGGTGCGCGACGTGCACGTGACGCACTACGGACGGGTGTGCCCGATTGAAACGCCCGAAGGCCCGAACATCGGCCTGATTAACTCGCTGGCGCTGTATGCGCGTCTGAACGACTACGGCTTCATCGAAACGCCCTATCGGCGCGTGGCCGAAGGCAAAGTGACCGACCATATCGACTATCTGTCGGCCATCGAAGAAGGCAAATACGTCATTGCGCAGGCCAACGCCGCGCTGGACGCAGAGGGCAAATTCACCGGCGACCTGGTATCAGCGCGCGAGCGTGGCGAATCGGTGCTGGTCAGCCCGGAGCGGGTGCAGTACATGGACGTGTCGCCGGCGCAGATTGTGTCGGTGGCCGCGTCGCTGGTGCCGTTTTTGGAGCATGACGACGCCAACCGCGCGCTGATGGGCGCCAACATGTCGCGCCAGGCGGTGCCCGTGTTGCGGCCCGAAAAGCCGCTGGTGGGCACTGGCATCGAGCGCGTGGCCGCCATTGATTCGGGCACTGTGGTGACGGCGCGGCGCGGCGGCGTGGTCGATTACGTGGACGCCACGCGCATCGTGGTGCGCGTCAGCGATGCCGAAGCGGCAGCCGGCGAGGTCGGGGTAGACATTTACAACCTCATCAAATACCAGCGCAGCAACCAGAACACCAACATCCACCAGCGGCCGATCGTCAAGCGCGGCGACCGGATCGCCAAAGGTGACGTGATCGCCGACGGCGCTTCGACCGACCTGGGCGAGATCGCCATCGGCCAGAACATGCTGATCGCCTTCATGCCCTGGAACGGCTACAACTTCGAGGACTCGGTGATGATTTCCGAGCGCGTGGTGGCCGACGACCGCTACACCAGCGTCCACATCGAGGAACTGGTGGTGATGGCGCGCGACACCAAGCTGGGCGCAGAGGAAATCACACGCGACATTCCCAACCTGTCGGAGCAGCAGCTCAATCGCCTGGACGATTCGGGCATCATTTACGTGGGCGCGGAAGTGCAGCCCGGCGACGTGCTGGTGGGCAAGGTCACGCCCAAGGGCGAGGCCACCCTCACGCCCGAGGAAAAATTGCTGCGCGCCATCTTCGGCGACAAGGCCAGCGACGTCAAGGACACGTCGCTGCGGGTGGAGCAGGGCAGCCAGGGCACGGTGATCGACGTGCAGGTGTTCACGCGCGAAGGCATCGAGCGCGACAAGCGCGCGCAGCAGATCATCGACGACGAACTCAAACGCTACCGGCTCGATTTGAACGACCAGTTGCGCATCGTCGAGGCCGACGCCTTCGACCGCTTGCACAAGCTGCTGCTGGGCAAGACCGCCAGCGGCGGCCCCAACAAGCTGGCCAGGGGCAGCAAGATCGAGAAGGAATATCTGTTTGGTATCGACAAGCACCATTGGTTCGATATCCGTCCCGAAGACGAGGATGTGGCCACGCAGAAGGACAGCATCAAGGCCTCCATCGACCAGCAGCGCCATGCGTTCGATCTGGCGTTCGAGGAAAAGCGCAAGAAGCTCACCCAAGGCGACGAGTTGCCCGCGGGCGTGCTGAAAATGGTGAAGGTCTATCTGGCCGTCAAGCGTCGCTTGCAACCGGGTGACAAGATGGCCGGCCGCCACGGCAACAAGGGTGTGGTATCCAAGATCGTGCCGGTCGAGGACATGCCCTACATGGCCGATGGCACACCCGCCGACATCGTGCTCAACCCGCTGGGCGTGCCCAGCCGCATGAACATCGGGCAGGTGCTGGAAGTGCATTTGGGCTGGGCCGGCAAGGGCATCGGCGAGCGCATTCAGGAAATGCTCAAGACCGAGGAGCGCGTGGCCAAGCTGCGTGAATACCTGGGCAAGATCTACGACAGCCGGGGCCACCAGGAAAGCATCGGCAAGATGAGCGATGCGCAGCTGCTGGAAATGGCGGGCAACCTCACGAGCGGTATGCCGTTCGCCACGCCGGTGTTCGATGGCGCGACGGAACAAGACATTCACGCCATGCTGCAACTGGCCTACCCCGAAGAAGTAGCCAAGGCCAAAGGCTTGTCGGCCACGCGCACCCAGGCGCAGCTCTACGACGGGCGCACCGGCGAGGCGTTCGAGCGCCAGACCACCATCGGCTACATGCACTTTCTCAAACTCCACCATTTGGTGGACGACAAGATGCACGCGCGCTCTACCGGCCCGTATTCGCTGGTCACGCAGCAGCCGCTGGGCGGCAAGGCGCAATTCGGCGGTCAGCGTTTCGGCGAGATGGAAGTGTGGGCGCTGGAAGCCTACGGCGCTTCCTACACGCTGCAAGAAATGCTCACCGTCAAGTCCGACGACGTGCGCGGCCGCGCCAAGGTCTACGAAAACATCGTCAAGGGCGACCACATGATCGACGCGGGGATGCCCGAATCGTTCAACGTGCTCGTCAAGGAAATCCGTTCGCTCGGGCTCGATATCGAGCTCGATCGCGCCTGATTCATTGCTGGAGAAAGCGTCCCATGAAATCGCTACTCGACCTGTTCCAGCAATTTACCCCCGATGAGCATTTCGATGCCATCAAGATCGGCCTGGCCGCGCCTGAGAAGGTGCGCTCGTGGTCCTTCGGCGAGGTCAAAAAACCCGAAACCATCAACTACCGCACCTTCAAGCCTGAGCGCGACGGCCTGTTCTGCGCCAAGATCTTTGGCCCGATCAAGGATTTTGAGTGCCTGTGCGGCAAATACAAGCGCCTCAAGCACCGCGGCGTGATCTGCGAAAAGTGCGGCGTGGAAGTCACCGAGACCAAGGTGCGGCGCGACCGCATGGGCCACATCGAACTGGCTTCGCCGGTGGCGCATATCTGGTTTTTGAAGTCGCTGCCCAGCCGCCTGGGCATGGTGTTGGATATGACGCTGCGCGACATTGAGCGCGTGCTGTATTTCGAAGCCTATGTCGTAACCGACCCGGGCATGACGCCGCTCAAAAAGTTCAGCATCCTCACCGAGGACGACTACGAGGCCAAGCGCAAGGAATACGGTGACGAATTCGTCGCCCGCATGGGCGCGGAAGCCATCAAGGACTTGCTGCAAAACATCGACCTCGATCTGGAAATCGAAAAACTGCGCGGCGACCTGACCGGCTCGGAGGCCAAGGTCAAGAAAAACGCCAAGCGCTTGAAGGTGCTCGAAGCCGTCCGCAAATCCGGCATCAAGCCCGAATGGATGGTGCTGCAAGTGCTGCCGGTGCTGCCGCCCGATCTGCGGCCGCTGGTGCCGCTCGATGGCGGGCGCTTTGCCACTTCGGACTTGAATGACCTGTACCGGCGCGTCATCAACCGTAACAACCGCCTGCGGCGCTTGCTCGAACTCAAGGCCCCGGAAATCATCGCGCGCAACGAAAAACGCATGTTGCAGGAAGCGGTCGATTCGCTGCTGGACAACGGCCGCCGCGGCAAGGCGATGACCGGCGCCAACAAGCGCGCCCTCAAGTCGTTGGCCGACATGATTAAGGGCAAGAGCGGGCGCTTCCGCCAGAATCTGCTGGGCAAGCGCGTGGATTACTCCGGGCGCTCGGTGATTACCGTTGGCCCGACTTTGAAGCTACACCAGTGCGGTCTGCCCAAGCTGATGGCGCTGGAACTGTTCAAGCCTTTCATCTTCGCCAAGCTCGAACAGCGCGGCATTGCCACCACCATCAAGGCCGCGAAGAAAGAGGTCGAAAGCGGCACGCCGGTGGTGTGGGATCTGTTGGAAGAAGTCATCACCGAACACCCGGTGATGCTCAACCGCGCGCCGACGCTGCACCGGCTGGGCATTCAGGCGTTCGAGCCGATCCTGATCGAAGGCAAGGCGATCCAGTTGCACCCGCTGGTGTGCGCGGCGTTCAACGCCGACTTCGACGGCGACCAGATGGCCGT
>JAIRRE010000269.1 GCA_031256125.1 Burkholderiaceae bacterium | reverse complement strand
CAGTGGCGGACGAAGGCGATCAAACCGTCGTAGTAACCGCCGGTGTTGAGCAGGCCCAGTGGTTTGTCGTGGTAGCCCAATTGCCGCCAGCTCCAAATCTCGAATAATTCCTCGAAGGTGCCAATGCCGCCGGCCAGCGCTACAAAAGCGTTGGAGCGTTCGGCCATCAGGCGTTTGCGTTCGTGCATGTTGGGCACTACGATCAGTTCAGTGCAGCCGTGGTGGGCGTGTTCGCGCTCCACCAGCGCCTGCGGGATTACCCCCACTACCCGTGCGCCCGCCGCCAGCGCGGCGTCGGCCACGATACCCATCAGGCCGCTTTTGCCGCCGCCATAGACGAGTTGACCGCGGTACTGGCCGATCCAGTGTCCAACGGCGCGGGCGACATCGGCATAGGCCGGGTCGTTGCCGGTGCGCGAACCGCAATAGACGCATAGCGAGAAGGCGGGGGGCGTATCGGGAGAAGAGGCCGTATGGGTCATGATGTAAAAAAGTGGCTAATCAGCGCCGCAAGCCAGATGCTTGCCGCGAGCAACAGTGTCAGCAATACGGCGGCACTGCCCAGATCTTTAGCGCGTTTGGACAGGGGATGCTGTTCCGGCCCAATACGGTCGATGCATGATTCGATGCCGGTGTTCAGTAGCTCGACGACCAGCAGTAACACCAGTGAGCCCAGCAGCAGCGCGACCTCGACCCAGGTGCGACCCAGCCAGCAGGCTACAGGGATGGCGATAACGGCGACGACGGCTTCCTGCCGGAATGCCGCTTCGCCCCACGCCAACCGTAGCCCCTCGAGTGAATAGCGCATTGCGTGAATAAAGCGCACCAATCCGCGGCGCTTGGGCGGCGGGGCGGGGCGCGAGGGGATGGAATCAGACATATTTGGGATGCGGGTCAGAACGTAGGAGGCGCGGCGGCGCGAACCGGATCGGCATTGACCAGGCGCGTGCCTGCCCAGACATCGTGCCAGAACTGGCGATCGGGCCGCAGGCGGCTTGCCAGCGCCCAGATCAACACCCAAATCAGGCACAACGCTGCGCTGGCGGCCAGCGGGAGTTTGAACCAGGCCGCCGCTGCGAGCGGCGGCAGGAACCAGACCCAGCACAACAGATAGCGCCATAACGCGTGTGAGCCGGTTAGGCGCTGGCCACGGGTATCGACGGCGCGGATACGCCAGGTTTTCATCGCCAGCGTCTGGCCTGGTCCCTTGCTCCAGCACCACACGAAGTAGATGCCGATGATGGCGAACAGAAAGATTTGGATTGGGTGGCGGTAGGCCGGCAGTACGCCGCGCCCGTGCGTGAGTGCGGCGAAGATCAGATTCGCCATGAACGCCACGCCAAACAGCAGTACGCCTTCATACAGCCAAGCGGCTATGCGCCGCCCGAGGCTGGGGGCTATTAGGAAGTCAAGAGGGTCGCCAGCGGAAGCGAAGGGCGGCATACGGAAATTGCGAGGGAAAAGAAAAACCCCGATGGGCGCTTCATTGTGCTGGGGAATATATGACGGCAATGTGTCGGGAGAATGCCTCGCTTACGGCCTGCCGTGGCGGCGGCCACGGTTGCGGTCCAACAGTGCCCTGGGCAGTAGGGTATTGTGGTCGGCGGGAATGGTTACCCGCGGGGTGTAGCGCGGAGCGTTGTAAACGCCGATGGGAGGGGGGATGGCGGGCGCGATCTGCAGCACGGTGGCTTGTACAGGCGGCTTGACCAGCTGTCCCGGCAAGGGTGGGCCCAAGGCAGGCGCGGCTCCGCGCAGCGTGCGACGGTTTTTGGCCAGGCGCCTTCTCTCCGCCTCCGGCAGAGCGCGATATTCCTCCCATTTGGCACGCCGCTCCTTGGCGGAAAGGCTGGATTTGATGGTATTGAAATCGAACCGCGCCTGGTTACGTTGCCAAGGCGTGAGGGCGGCCCATTCGATCATGTGGGCTTGCAGGATTTGCTGCTCGTCGGGCGCCATGTGCGCATAGTGGCGCCCAACGGCCAACCAGTTGTTTTGCTGCTCCGGGTTCAGTTGTCGCCATTCATCGGCCAGTGGCGACAAGGCTGTTTGCTGCTTGGGTGTCAGGCTGTTCCAGCTTACTTGCGCCCAAGCCGCGCCCGCACCGCCAACAGCCACGAAGGCAACGGCCAACATGGCGAACGCACGGCGGACGCAGGCAAGGCACATGGATGGCGGGTCAACGGGCAGGCGCGACCGGGGCCGCGCTGGTTTTGAGAAATTGCACAAAACCCGGGTCGGCATACGCCTGCGGCGGCAGATCGTCGGTGAGCAGCGCTGCATCGACGGCCGCTACCTCAGTGGTGTGCTGATTGTCCTGTTCCACATCAATGGCCACCAGTCCCGCCACCAGCGCTATCGCTACCGCGATAGAGACGATGCGAGTCCACCAGTCCGCGCCACCGTCATCCAGTCTGTTGGAGCTGCCAAAGCCGCCCAGCACCGCCGCGCCGCCAGCATGGCCCAGCACAGTAACGTGCCCAGCGTGTTGCGGGGCGGCGACGGTGACCAGGCGCTTGCGATATCCCAGTGCCTGCTCGCGCGCGGCGCGCAGACGTTCTTGCACGTCGTGCGGCAGGTCATCGGTACTGGAGGAAAGCCGCGCGGCGATACGCAGTCCCAACTGGTGTTGTTGGATTTCAGCAAGAGGGTTGTTGGTACTGTTTTTCATGGCTGA
>JAIRRE010000264.1 GCA_031256125.1 Burkholderiaceae bacterium | reverse complement strand
TTATGGATTTTCCGGGGCCATGCCGCGCCCGGATATGGACCCGACGCAAGTGCTGTCGGCCCCGCAAGCCACTTTAATGGCGACCATTGCCACCGGCATTTTCACCCATAAACTCGATTGGACCATGCTGCTAATAGGCGTTGGCCTGGGTATCGTCATCATTATCGTGGACGCTTTGCTCAAAATGCGCGGCGGTAAGGTGCGCCTGCCCGCGCTGGCGGTCGGGCTGGGTATTTATTTGCCGCCTACCGTTACGGTGCCTTTGGCCATCGGCGCAATTTTGGGCTGGATTGTGGAGCGCACGCTCAAAAAACGGGTAGCCGCCCGCCAAACGGAAAGTGACCAAGCCGACCACGCCCGTCGGCGCGGCGTGTTGATCGCTTCCGGGTTGATCGTCGGCGAAAGCTTGATGGGCGTAATTCTGGCGGCCATCATCGGCTTTACCGGCAAGGATGCGCCGCTGGCGTTGGTGGGCGACTCTTTCAGCGTGGCGTCGCAATGGCTGGCCCTGATTGTCTTCATCGGCGTCTGCGTCTGGCTGGCGCGGCGTGTGTTGTCCTCACGCTGAGCGCAAGGATGATTTAGGGCAGTCCTGCTTTGCTCCCCCTCTTGGAGCGCTTGTTGCGTAGATTCGACGCCGCACCGCCCGGCCCGCTTGCTCAGCGGGTCAGGCGGGTGAACCGCTGGCCGCCCCGGCGGCCTCGTAGCAAGTCGCATATCCCTTGCCACGTGCCCAGTCCATAGCCTGCGTGATACGCGGCAATCACCGCTGGCAGCCGGGCCAGTAGTTTCCAATTCCCCGCTTGCCGCGCTGCCGCATATGACGCGCCAGCCAAATAAATACCATAAACGATCAGCAAAGCGGCCAACGGCCAGCCGCGCCAAGGCAACGCCAACAAGGCCGCGACCAGCGCCAGCACGAATAGCGCCGGCACCATTTGCCGCGCCGATCCGGGCTGGCCGTGCTTGTGCATCACGAAGGGCCGCCAGTAGCCGTATTGCATTTGCTGGCGGAACAATTGCAATAGCCGCGCGCGCGGCTGATACACCGAATGGATGCGCGCGCTTTGCCACAGCCGCGCACCGTCCAAGCGCAGGCGCAGGTTGTGCTCGTCATCCTGATTGCGCACCAGGGTTTCGTCAAAAGCGCCAAAGCGCTCGAACACCGGGCGCGGCCAGCATCCCAAATAAACCGTATCGACTGGCCCCTCGTAATCGCGGTCGCGCGAGCGCGCGCCGCCCGCCACCCAGCGGCACTGGAACGCCGCCGCGATGGCGCACCCCATCGCCCCCTGCCCCTGCGCCACCCACGGCCCGCCGACGTTATCCGCACCGGTGCGCGCCAGCGCCGCCAGACATGCGGCCAGGTAATCGGACGCGAATTCGGTGTGCACGTCTAGCCGCGCAATGACTTCGCCGCGCGCCACAGCTAGCGCCGCGTTGAGACCACACGACACGATGCGCCCTGGGTTGTCGATGACCTGCAACCGCGCATCGCGCGCCGCCCATACGGCCAGCGCATCGCGCGTGCCATCGTCGCTCATGCCATCGGCGATCAGCAATTCCATACCCCAGTCCGGCGGCAATTGTTGCGCCAGCGCCGATGCGCAAAACGCTTCGATCGCCGCGCACTCGTTGCGGCAAGGGACGATAACGCTAACCAAATGTTCCGTCATGCTATTGCTCGCATAATGGGCGCTTGGATTTCACGCTCGAGGCCAGCATGGGATACGCCGAACTTCAAACCACAATGACAGCCGAAGAATTTCTGGCTTGGGAAGCAGGGCAAATCGAACGCCACGATTTCGTCGATGGTGAAGTGTTTGCCATGGCTGGCGCGGAGGAAAGACACGTAACTGTCGCCGGTAACATTTATATGGCTTTGCGCCAGCACCTGTCCGGCACGCCTTGCCGCACTTTCATCGCGGACATGAAGGTGGCCGCTGTCGATAGCCGCAGTTTTTTCTACCCGGACGTGGTCGTCACGTGCAGCCCCGCCGACCGCCAAAGCCCGCTGGTCAAGCGTGAACCCACCTTGATCGCGGAAGTGCTCTCGCCCAGCACCGCTGCCTACGACCTGGGCAGCAAATTCGCGCACTACCGGCAAATTCCGACGTTGCGCGAAATCGCTTTCATCGACCTGGACGCGCGCCGCACCGACGTGTACCGCAAGGGCGCGGATGGCCTGTGGGTGCTGCATCCGTTCGATGCGGGCGCGGACGTGACTTTGGCCTCGGTCGATCTGACCATCACCGCCGCCGCGTTGTTCGCCGACGTGGATGAAGCGCCCGCGCCTAGTCAACCGGGTGCCTTGGCACAACCGCTGGCCTGATTTTTTCAAGACTGCGCTCCCCGACGCGCGTCCAGCAAGTTCCGATACAGCCGATCCGCCGCATCCATCTGCGCCCGCCGGTCGCCCTCGCGCACGATGCGCTCGGCGTTGGCCGCGCCGATGCACTGGGCGCGCGCATCATCATCGGCCAAGGCTTGCCAGACCCGCGCCAGCGCATCCGCGTCGCCCGTCGGTACGAGCAGCGCGGCATCGAGCCAGTCGCGGTTGGCGGGCAAGTCGCTGGCGACCACCGGCAGGCCGCAGGCCATGCTTTCCAGTACCGAGACGGAGGTCGCATCGCTGGCGGGCACGCTGATGGAGAGCTTGCAGCGCGCCAGCACCGCGGCCATGCCCGCATCGTCGAGTTTCCCGTGGAACTGCACCGCGTCCTGCAAGCCCAGCCGCGCCGTTTGTGCGCGCAACGCGGCTTCCTGTGACCCGCCGCCCAGCAGATGCAGCCGCCAAGCGCGGTCAGGTTGCCGGGCGCGCAGCAGCGCCAGCGCATCCAAAATGGCGTCGATGCGGTAATTGGCTTCCCAACTGCGCAGGCTCACCGCCTCGAAGCCGGGCTTGTCCGCCCACGGCACGGGCGCAAAGCGCTCACGCTCCACGCCCCAGTGGATGAGCGCGGTACGCACATGGGGTGCCAGCGCGTGCGCGGCGGCCAGCAAATCGGGCGAATCGCCGGTCACGGCATCGGCCCGGCGTAACGTCCAGGTCGTGAGCACGCGCTTGAGCACGCTTTCACGCGGGGTGACCAGCAAATCGCTGCCCCAGGCCGACATCACCACTGGCACGCCCGCGCGATGCAGCCACCGGGCCGAGCGCGCCGCGAGATAGCCGTAAGAAGTGACGTAATGCGCATGAACGATGGCCGGTTGCAGGCTTTGCAACACGCGCCGCGCCGCGCCCGCGCGCCACAGCCAATCGCTGGAACGGCTGACCGGCGGCAACGCGATTTGCCGCACGCCATCCAGCACCTCCGGCGCGGGCCGCGCCGTCACCAGCGACACCCGCCAACCGCGCGCTTGCATCTCGCGCGTCCAGCGTTGCACGTGTACGCTGATGGCATCGCC
>JAIRRE010000254.1 GCA_031256125.1 Burkholderiaceae bacterium | reverse complement strand
TGACCGGTGACTACCTTTGGCGCAGCAGCGCCAAGATCGGGGCAGGCAAGTTCAGACCGCTACGGCCGCTGCAACCGGCTTAGCGTGCTTTATTTTCCGTTTTCTGAGACAACCCCTATTTAAAAAATAGGCAGGATGGAGCTTGGGGATAGGCTGAATGGACAGTGGACAGGACATTATTTTTATGCACATTGTTTTTTTAAAGATGTGTCACTATTTTCTCTTGATTTATTGACTTTATCTTTTTTTGTCACAAGACGGCCTGAAAAGCCATCCACTTTTACTGGTGTGATGAATTGTTCAAGGCTCACTCGCATCATCGGCCTGCGGCGGCTTGACCAGCAGCACCGGTACCGGCGATTCTTCGACCAGCCGGAAAGAAGTGGAGCCGCCTTCGAGCACGCGGCGGATCGGGCCGAGCGCGCGCGATCCCATCACCACCAGATCGCACCCGTGCTCGCGGATGAGTTCGCGCAAGGACTGCGCTGGGTCGCCCGAAATCACGGCGGTCACGAACGGCACACCCGCCGCCTGCAGCAGCTTGGCCGATGGTGCAAGCAAATCTTCGCCCGCTTCTTGCGCGGCCTGTTCAATCAGTTGCGCGTTGTTGCGGGCCGTCACCATTTCATAAAAGGACGCGGGCGATTGCACGTTGACCAGCACGAAGCTGGCGGCCAGCCCCTCATGCACCAGGCGCAGCGCAAAGCGCGTTTCGTGCAGGGATAGTTCGGTGCCATCTATGGGTAGGAGGATCTTGAGCGTCATATTGGCATTATCCTAGGCCTGTCGTCTTTTCGTTGCAGTTTTGTTCGGCATTCGTCGCCATTGGAGCTTCATGGCCCGCATCTACATTTATTCCCCGTCCGGCGCGGTGCGCGACCGCGCGGCATTTCAGCGCGGCGTCAAGCGTTTGCAGGCGCTGGGGCATACGGTTGAAATCGACCCCGACGCGCTGACGCGGCATCAACGCTTTGCGGGTGATGATTCAACGCGGCTGGCGGCCATAGCGCGCGCAGCGGTCAGCGGCGCGGATGTGTTGCTGACTTCGCGCGGCGGTTACGGCATCACGCGCCTGTTGCCTCACTTGCCTTATCGGCAGTTGATTCGGGCTGTACGCGCCGGTACGCGCTGGGTTGGTTTCAGTGACTTCACGGCACTGCAACTGGCGCTGCTGGCCCAAACCGGTGGTGGGGATGGCCATGTGGTGACTTGGGCCGGTCCGGCGCTGTGCGAAGGCTTTGGCGCGCCCGCATCGACAGACCCGAAAAACCCTGTACCCGACGACATCATGCTGGCGTGTTTTGACGACCTGGTTAGCGGCGCAGGGGAGGGCGCGGGTTGGCGTCTGCCTGCCCGCGACTTGACCACACTGGACGGGAAAATCCGGCTGGCGCACGACGCGACACTATGGGGCGGCAACCTGACCATGATCGCGTCCATGCTCGGTACCCTTTGGTGGCCTGACCAGGCGGTGCAAGGCGGCGTGCTGTTTTTGGAGGATGTGGGCGAACACCCTTACCGTATCGAGCGTATGCTGGCGCAGCTTTTACACGCCGGCGTGCTCAAACGGCAACGCGCGGTGCTGTTGGGGCAATTCACCAGCTACCGCCTGACTCCGTTTGACCGAGGCTATAAGCTGGCTGCGGTTGTCGATTGGCTGCGCGGTCAGCTTGGCGGCAAGGTGCCGGTGCTCACCGGTCTGCCGTTTGGCCATGTGCCGACCAAGGTACTGCTGCCGGTGGGCGCGAAAGTCGATCTGTTTATCCAGGGACGAGAAGCATTGGTATGCTGGGGACATGCCGCTGTTGGCGTGTAGAGGCTATGCCCCTGTATTTCATGACGCAGACCAAAATCCCGCTAAGGCTCACCATACAGCCACACCCTATCAGTTCTAAATTTATAAGTTAACATAATAGACATCGTATGAAGTCAAACGTAGGTACCAACTCCATACTTTGCACTGCTGCCCAATCACATACGTCAACGTCAGCTTGATCTAGCTGTCACCTGTCAAAAATCCCGAACCTCACCCCATGAGCCTCTACATCCAAGCTCCGTTATAGCACAAATTTAACGTTAGTGTCAACCGTAAATTTCCTCTCAATTCAGAGTTCAGATCAGCGAGAGCGCCGGATTGGACGGCGGCACCGGCTGCACGAAACGGCCCGGCTCGGACAGCACCACCGCGGCCAAGTGGCCAGCCTTGACGCCACCGCGGCCAGTGACCTGGTAACTCAAAATGTTGGTGTTGTTGGGACCGAGCACGTTCCAGCCAGCCTTGACGACCTCGCGCTGCACCAGTAAGGCGTGTTCGCCGATTTGAGTCTCCGGCACTTGAGTTGCCGCATACATTTTGAAAATCAATGGCGAGACCAACGCCATACCATGTGCCACGAAATGAACCGCAGCGCCGGTTTCGTTGTATTTGAGCGCGCGGCTGGCCAGCGATTGTTGCAGCCATGAAATGAACGCCAGCGCAACAGGCGAAGCATTGGCTTCGCGGTCGGCTTTATCCCTGCGCAACTTGGGCAGACGCGGCTCCAATACCACCGGCGTGATGCTTGCTGCAACTTTCGGTACTGCCGCGGCGGCGGCATCATCAGTTTCAGTTGCGGCGCTGACGCTGACCGAACGGCCTATAGCCGCAGGCGCATCTTGCAGCAGCAGCCGATGCGCGCCGCCCACGGGTTGCG
>JAIRRE010000144.1 GCA_031256125.1 Burkholderiaceae bacterium | reverse complement strand
GCGGCGGCGGCGCGGGTATTGGTTCCGATGGCAATAACTACAGCGCGAATAGCGCGGATAGAAAAGTTGGCACGATCAAGATCGATACGATCGGCACTGTCAACGCCACAGGCGGCAAGGGCTTTCGCGGTGGCGGTCCAGGCGAAAATATCGGCCAGGGAGGCGGACCGGGCGGCAGTGCGACAAAACCATGAGCTTCGCCCGTATGGGCGCGTGCGGCAAGAGTTTTAGCGAAACGCAAAATGCTCCCGGTGAAAGCGCGAAGGCCGCAGACCCGCCGCGCGCCAGGCGCGCTCCAGGGCATCGCCAAACCGCTGCGGGCCGCAGAACCACAGCGAGGCGCGGTGGTGGTTATCGACCGGCGTCATGGCGTGGTGCAGTTGCAGCGGGCCGTCGCGCGTGGCGTCCACCAGTTGGCAATCGACCCCGGCTTGCCGGCACAGCGCGCGCACTCGCGCGGCCAGCGGATGGGCTTCGGGCGCACAGAAATACAGCCGCGCGGGGCGGGGCAGCGCCGGGTGGGCGGCCAGGGCTTCCAGCCGCGCCAGAAAAGGCGTGATGCCGATGCCCGCGCCGATCCAGACCTGATCGCCGCCGTGACTGCGCTGGAAATCGAAGCGCCCATACGGCCCTTCCAGCGCGACCGGCGCGCCTGCGGTCAGTTCGCGCACGAAGGCGCGGGTGTCGTCGCCTAGCGCCTTGATGCACAACCGCAAACGATGCGGATCGGTGCCGCCCGAAGCGATGGTGAACGGATGCGGGTCGCGCGAACCGGCAAAGCGCGCGATGACGAACTGGCCCGCATGGTGCCGCAAGCCCTTGCCGTTCACGGCACATTCCACTTCCAGCGCATCGTCGCCCAGCGCGCGCACGGCGGCGACCGTGCCGGTGTGCCGCCTGGCCTGCCCGATGCGGCCGGCCAGCACCACCAGCGCAGCCACCGTGCCGGCGCTGGCGCAGACCGCCAGCATCAATCCGGCGGGGGTGAGCCACAGCCCGCGGGGCAGCAGCACCACGGCGTGAAAGACCATCGCCAGAAAGGCGAACGGCAGCACCTTGTGCAAGCGGCGGAACCAGTGGTATGGCACCCAGCGCGTGAGCGCGATCAGCACCAGCGCGAGAGTCAGATAGGCGATCCATTCGCCGATGCTGCTGGCCGGGCCGCGCAGCGCGTCCAGCCAGGTCTGCACGCCCGGCCCCGACCCTGCGCGCACGGGCCGCGTCAGCCAGCCGGCCTGCACCAGCCATTTGGGTACTTGCTCAGCCATCCAGTGCGTGAATACCAGCGCGGCGGCGGCGATGCCCAGCCCCTTGTGCAGCAGATACATCCGGTCCAGCCCGCCCAGGCGGCGCTCCAGCCAGCCCCAGCGCGTGGCCAGCACCATGCAGGCGCTGCACAGCGCAAAGGCGATCAGCCCGCTGACCAGAATCCCGTCGCGCCGCCATTGCCAGAAGCCGGCCAGCGCCCAATTGGTGGGCGAGCTGACGATCCACGCCGCCAGCGGCAGCGCGATACATGCAAAAATCCAGTAGCTTTTTTTCATTGAAGTACCTCTGAAATAAGTGGTTGCCCCGCCGTGTGCGAGGCGATGCGGTGAGTTTCGGCGGCCTCGATGAACGAGCGATTAACCGGCGGCGGTTCCAGGACTGCTGTTTTTTGGGAGTGGGCGCGATGCGCATCCTGCTGATCGAAGACGACGCGGCGATAGGCGATGGCCTGCGCGCTGGCCTGTCGCGCTTGGGCTTCACGGTCGATTGGTTCACCGATGGCCAGACCGGTCTGGCCGCGCTGCCCGCCGCGTCCTATGACGCGGTGGTGCTCGACCTGGGCCTGCCCCGGCGCGACGGCCTGGACGTGTTGGCGCAATGGCGCCGCCAGGGATGCCCGGAGCCGGTGCTGATCCTGACCGCGCGCGACACGCTGGACGACCGGTTGCAGGGGCTGGACAGCGGCGCCGACGATTACCTGGGCAAGCCTTTCGCGCTGGCCGAAGTGGCCGCGCGGCTGCGTGCGCTGATCCGGCGCCGCCACGGCAAGGCCGCGCCGGTGCTGACGCTGGGCAGCATCGCGCTTGACCCGGCGGCGCGCACTGTCACGCGCGGCGGCCAGCCGGTCGATCTGACCGCGCGCGAAGTCGAACTGCTGGAACTGTTCATGAGCGCCAAAGGCCGCACACTGCCCCGCGCGGCAATCGAGGAAAAACTTTACGGCTGGGACGACGAGGTCGGCAGCAACACCATCGAAGTCACCATCCACCGGCTGCGGCGCAAGCTTGGTAGCGAAGTTATTCGCACGTTGCGCGGCGCGGGCTACGCCCTCGGCACGGATGGCGCGGATGGCGGTGACGGCGGCAGCGGGGCGGAGCAGTCATGAGGGCGACGCTGAATAAGTCTGCGCGAGCGGACGCGCCCGGATTTGGGATGGGATGCGAGGCGCAAAGCGCAGCGATACCCAGTGGTATCGCGAGCATTGGCAACGAAGCAGACTGCCCAAAGCCGGGATGCGGCAGCCGTGCCGGACTTGTTCAGCGTTGCCCTAGGTTGCGTATCGAGAGTCTGCGTGCCCGCCTGACGCTGTGGCTGCTGCTGGGTCTGCTGCTAGTGTGGGCCGTGGCGTCCGCACTGGCCTATGGCCAGACCAAGCGATCCGTCAGCGAACTGTTCGATACGCAACAAAGTCTGCTGGCGCGCCAGTTGCTCGGCAACGATCTGCACG
>JAIRRE010000243.1 GCA_031256125.1 Burkholderiaceae bacterium | reverse complement strand
CAGCCGGTTGCGCAACCGGGTCACTTCCTCTATCAAATCAGCGGCAAGAGCGGCCAGTTGCGGGTCGGCGTCGAAGGCCCGCTCCAGCCCGGCGATGCGGCGTACGCGCAGCAGCGCGGCGCTGGTGAAGCGCCAGTTTTGCCATTGATCCGGGTGGGCCATATTGGCGGACGGAGCTTCGCACGGTTCCAGCGCGCCGGCCTCCACATGCGCCAATACCCACTGGGGCGTGACGCGGCCGACACGCGCCAAGTCCTGCACCGTCAGCGCCGCATCGCCGATCAATTCGATCAACTCGGCGGGGATGTTCATGATGGGCATCATCGTGCTCCCTTCAGGCGCGGCGCGGATCGAATCCTGGATACGCCGCCGCAAGCGCCTGCCATGCCGCCTTTTGCGCGTCGGTGACCGCTCCGGGCAACGTAATGTCCAGTTCCAGATATAGATCACCCGGCGTTTTGGCATTCGGGATACCGCGCCCTTTCAGGCGCAATTTGCGCCCCGGCCCGGAACCAGCGGGCACCGTAACGGCCACGGCGGCGCCGTCGGGCGTGGCAATTTCGACGCTGGCGCCTAGTGCCGCCTCCCACGGCGTAACGCGCAGATGCTGGGTCACGTCGCGCCCATCGAGTCGATAGCGCGGGTCGGGCCGGAAGTGCACCTCCAAAAACAAATCGCCCGCCGGGCCGCCATTCAACCCGGGTTGACCTTGACCGGCCAGGCGGATTAACTGCCCGGCCTTGACGCCCGCCGGAATCGTCACCTGCAAGGTGCGCTCATCGGACACCGGCTGGCCGTGCGAGTTGCGTTTGGCACCGCTGAGCCGAATGGCGCGCCGCGCGCCTTGGTAGGCGTCGACCAGATCGAGTTCGATGCCCGCGTGCTGGTCTTCGCCCTTGATGGGGCCGGACGGGCGGCGCGCGCCGCGCCCTTGCCGGGTGGCGTGGCCCCCAAACATTTGCTCGAAGAAATCGCTGTATTCGCCCGTCTCGCCGCCGAAATGGGTCTGAAAGTTTCCATTGCCAAAGTTCTGACTGAAACCGCCTCGGCCAAATCCGCCGCCCGCATTCCAGCCCGGCGGCGGGCGCACGTCGTCGCCCGATCGCGCGCCCTGCGCCCACGCTTGCGCACCCACCGCGTCGTAGGCGGCGCGCTTTTCCGGGTCCGACAGTACCGTGTTAGCTTCGTTGACTTCGGCCATGCGCTTGGCCGCGTTAGGCTCCTTGCTCACGTCCGGGTGGTATTGGCGGGCGAGCTTGCGGTAGGCTTTTTTGATTTCGTCGGCGCTGGCGGTTTTGCCCACGCCAAGGATCTGATAGTAGTCTTTGAATTCCATGCGCGAACTATAGGGCAGCACGGATAGAAAGTGTCACGCAGCGCCCACCTCGTCAATGACCACTTCTTCTGCAACAGCGGTGCGGCGGTTGACCAGCACGATGCCCGCGGCCACCAGCGCCATCGCCAGCACCAGTCCGCCGGAGAGCGGTTCGCGCAGCCACAGTGCGCCGGTTATCAGCGTAAACAGCGGCGCCAGAAAGATGAACGCCGCCAGCCGCGTGGCGGGGTAGCGCATCAGCAGCCACTGCCAGGCCAGATAACTGGCGAACGCGCCCACGACCGCTTGCAGCGTCACCGAGGTGGCGGCGAAAGCGCCCCAGCGCCATGTCCAGGTCTCACCCAGTGCCAGCGACAACAACGGTAGCGCCACGGCAGCCGTGGCCACTTGATAGAACAGTACCTTCTCGGGCGAGGATTGGGTCAGGCGGGTAGCGCGCAGCACTACCGTGGTCAGCCCCCAAAACAGGCCGCCGATTAGCCCCAGCAGGTCGCCGCGCCAGGTCAGGCCCGCTGCGCCGTGCAGAAAACCCTCGCGCAGCGCGAACGCCACCGCGACAAAAGCACACGCCAGTCCCGCCCATTGGCTGCCGCGCAGGCGTTCGGCCGGCACCCACAACGGCAGCAGCAGCGCAATCCAGAACGGCGCGGTGTAGAGAAATACCGTCAGCCGCCCGGCAGTGGTATGCATCAGACCCAGATACAACGCCACGAATTCGCTGGTAAACAATACCCCGGCCAACAAGCCCGGCCACAACGAGCCATCGGCGTTGAACAGCGGCACGTGCCGCGCGCGACACCACAGCCACAGCAAAATCGCCCCGCCGATAAAGCGCAGCGACGCCTGAAAAATCGGTGCCGCGTAAGGCAGCGTCGCTTTGACCAGTGCCTGCTGCACGCCCCAGATCACGCAACAGATCAGTAGCATGGCAATAGCGCGGCCATCGAGCCGGGTGTGCATCGACACAGACATAATGGGTGCGCGACAGTACAGGCACAAAAATAATTAGTGTAACGCGGTGCGTTACATTTGGCGTCCTACTCTGTTTGGCGCGAGCCGGTTTTGATACGCTGGACGCTCACCATCGCAATCGTAAATCAAGAGAGGGAAATACCATGTCTATTCGCATCGTTCGTTTGGGCGCGCCTCGGGTCGCGGGGGAAGGGTTGCGCATTGGTACCGTGCGCCGTCCGCCGCGCGGCGTGCCCAAAGAACAGTTCGCTGCGCAAGACTGGTATGACCTGTGGTACCCCAACATCGCGCCCTCGGCGGAAACGCTCAAGCTCGGCCAGGCCGCGCAAGCCGCCGAGGGTACCCCCGCGCAGGCGGCGCAGTGGACCGCTTTTTCGCGCCGATACCGGCGCGAAATGGCGCAGCCCGATCCGTCCCGGACGCTGGATTTGCTGGCTGCGCTGTCGCACCACGCCGCGTTTTCGCTGGGTTGTTATTGCGCCGACGAGTCGCGCTGTCACCGTTCGCTGCTGCGCGACCTGCTGGCCGAGCGCGGCGCTGCCATCGCGGCGTGAAATCCACAGGCCATCCAGCCGCCCGATAGCCGGGGCGCCACGGATATACCGTTGCGCCGCAGGCCAGCAACGCTATATCATGTCTCGGATAGGCAACTTGGCTCTCCGCCGAGCAAACCGCTGCCGCGTCCCGCATCAGCCGACAAGACAACTTTTTCTTCGAGGACCATATCTATGAAATCCGTGTTCAAACTCGCGTCGTTTGCCGCCGTCGCGTTTTTTGCCGCCACGGCCCTCAACGCTCGGGCCGCCGACATCTCCATCGGCGCGGCCGAGTCGCTGTCGGGCGGCGCGGCCCAATACGGCAACAACATCCGCAACGGGCTGCAACTGGCCACTGACGAGATCAACGCCGCCGGCGGTATTAACGGCAACAAGATCAAGCTGATCGTCGAAGACGACCAGACCAAAAAGGAAGAGGCGATCAACGTCTTCAAGAAGCTGATCTTCCAGGACAACGTGCTGATGGTCTTTGGCCCCACGCTGTCCAACACCGCCCTGGCCGCCCACCCCATTGCCCAGGGTGCCAAGACGGTGGCGATGGGCACCTCGACCACGATTCCGGGCATCACCGATCCAGGCAACTACGTGTTCCGCAACGCCGTGACCGAGGGGCTGGTGATCCCCGTCACCGTCAAGGTTGCCCATGAAAAGCTCGGCTTCAAAAAGGTTGCCGTCCTGTACGGCAACAACGACCTGCTTTCCAAAGGCGGCTATGACGTGTTCAAGCAGGCGCTGCAAGACCAGAACATCCCGGTGACGACTACTGAGACTTTCGCCACCGGCGATGTGGACTTCAAGGCCCAGCTCACCAAGATCAAGGGCACGAACCCGGATGCCATCGTGCTGTCGGCGTTGATCGCCGAGGCCGGGCCGATCGTGGCGCAGGCCCGGCAGATGGGCATCAACGTGCCCTTCATCGGCGGCAACGGGTTGAATTCGCCCAAGCTGTTCGAGTTGGCGCCGGGCGCGGCTTCAGACAATATTTGGGTGGGCGGCCCCTGGTCGCTGGAGAACGCTACGCCGGAAAACACCAAGTTCATCGCCGCCTACAAGGCGCGCTACAACACCAACCCCGACCAATTTGCCGCGCAGGCTTACGACGGCATGTACATCGCCGCCGCCGCCCTGAAAAATGTGCATTTGAGCGGCAACCTGGCCAAGGATCGCGCCGCCTTGCGCGACGCCCTGGCCGCCGTGCAATGGACGGGCGCCACCGGCCCCTTCAAGTTCGCCCAGATCAAGAACAAGGCCGGCCAACTGGCCGGCTACGACGCGGTGCAAACGCCCATCGTCAGCGTGACCAAGGGCGGCAAATACAATATCGTCCATTAAGCGCCGCCGCGCGCCAACCGCATAAGGGCGACTTTGCGTCGCCCTTATGCATTTTCAGGATTCCATTTTTCCGATGCTGGCACAGCAATTCGTCAACGCCTTGAGCCTGGGCTGCATCTATGCCCTGTTTGCCTTGGGGTTCACGCTGGTTTTCGGCGTGCTGGGCATCATCAACCTGGGGCATGGCGCGGTGTTCACGGTGGGCGCCTACACTGCGCTCATGGCAGTGACTCGCCTGCACCTGCCGCTGTCGGCGGCGATCGTGGCCGCCATGGCGGCCGCCGGCCTGGCCGGGATGGTCGTTGACACACTGGTGCTGGCGCCGCTGCGCAAGCGCGATGCGCCGCACCTGATTCCGATGATCGCCACCATCGGCGTGGCCATCATCCTCAACAACGGCGTGCAGGCCGTCTTCGGAGCGGACAACCTGCGCTTTCCCTTGGGCACCGTGCCTGAAACCGCCCTGCAGATCGCCGGGCTGGAAATTACCGCGCTCGATCTGGGCATCATCATCCTGTCGTTTGCCATGATGGCGGCCCTTCTGCTGGTGCTGCGCCGCACGCAGTTTGGCCGCGCGCTGCGCGCCATTGCCGAATCGCCCAAAGCGGCGCGGCTGATGGGGATCAACGTGGAGCGGCTGTTTCGCATCACCTCGCTGGCCGCCGCGGCG
>JAIRRE010000013.1 GCA_031256125.1 Burkholderiaceae bacterium | reverse complement strand
GCCGCTTGCAGCCGCTCGCAGGCGGGACTGGCCGAACCCGTGGCCGATTGCGCCAGCGTTGTATTTTCGATCCGCAGCGTCCAAACTTCGGCAGCAC
This sequence comes from Burkholderiaceae bacterium, assembly GCA_031256125.1. Lineage (GTDB taxonomy): Bacteria > Pseudomonadota > Gammaproteobacteria > Burkholderiales > Burkholderiaceae_C > Ottowia. The sequence goes on along the minus strand of JAIRRE010000013.1, from coordinate 4,128 downwards.
CGCCGCCCGCGTCGTCCGCAGTGCGCTCGACCAACTCCGATTGCAGCGCCAGTTCCCGCGCCAGCGCGGTAATTGCACCTTGTTCAATCAGTTGCCGCACCAGCGCGTGCCAAAAATCCGCAGGTTGCGTGGCGGGCTTTGGGGCGCGTTCGAATGGAACCCCCAGAGCGCCCTCCTCTGCCAGCGGTAAAGGGGCGGCATCAGCGGACGGTGCTGCCGACGGTAATTCAGTGTCATGTTCACGCAAGGATGAATCGGGCGCTTTTTCAGCGCCGCCGCCTCTGCCGTCCGATTCCTGGCCCAACCCGAATCTTGTTTCTCCCGGCGTCTCGGTCTGGTCAAATTTCAGTGTTTTTTTTTCAGCCGGTTCCATGCCGGCAGCGGCTTGCACCGGCGTGCTGGCCGGTGGCGCGGCAGATCCGGGCATGGCTGCGGAATCGGCTACCGCACCAGCGCCGGCCTCCGCCTTGAACGGCAACAGCCGCAGCAGCGTCATGGTCAGACCGGCGTATTCGTCCGGCGCCAAACCCAACTCCGCCCGCCCGTGGATGCACAGGCTGTAGAGCAACTGCGTTTCGTCGGGCGGCAGCAGGGCCGCCAGCCGGGCGATTTCCGCCGCGTCGGTATCGCTGTCGTCGCGCGGCATGTCCGGCACGGCTTGCCGCACCGCCATGCGTTGCAGGGCGGCAGCCATGTCGTCGAGCACCGTGGCCGCCGACCAGCCCTGTTCGCGCAGACGGGCGATACGCTCAACCACCGCCTTGCCGTCGGCTGCGGCCAGCGCCGCAATCAACTCGAACACCACGCCGCGATCAACGCTGCCCAGCATCTGACGCACAGCCGCTTCTTGCAACCGCCCGGCACTGAAGGCAATGGCTTGGTCGGTCAAGCTGAGCGCATCGCGCATCGAACCGCGCGCGGCCCGCGCGATCAGGCGCAGCGCTTGCGCGTCAGCGTCGATGTGTTCCTGTGCCAGCACGCTTTGCAGATGCTCCAGGATGGTCTCCGGCGCCATGGGCCGCAGGTTGAATTGCAGGCAGCGGCTCAAGACCGTGACTGGTACTTTCTGCGGATCGGTTGTCGCCAGCACGAATTTGAGGTATTCCGGCGGCTCCTCCAGCGTCTTGAGCATGGCGTTGAAGGCGGTGTTGCTGAGCATGTGCACTTCGTCGATCATGAAGACCTTGAAGCGCCCCTCCACCGGTTTGTAGACCGCCTGCTCCAGCAGTTGCTGTACCTCGTCCACGCCGCGATTGGAAGCCGCATCCAGCTCCGTGTAATCGACGAAGCGCCCGGCATCAATGGCCGTGCACGCCGGGCATACGCCGCAAGGCGTAGCGGTGATGCCGCCATTGCCATCCGGCCCGGTGCAGTTGAGGGACTTGGCCAGTATGCGCGATACCGTGGTCTTGCCCACGCCGCGTGTGCCCGTGAACAAATAGGCATGGTGCAAGCGCTGCTGTGTCAGGGCATGTGTGAGCGCCTGTACCACGTGCTCCTGCCCCACCATTTCGGAAAAATTCCGGGGCCGGTATTTGCGGGCCAGAACCAAGTAAGACATGGGAGGGCATTTTACGGGCCGCCGGCGCAAGCACTCGATGTGCGTCGGCAATCAGGGCTGACAACAACCCTGTGGTCTACATGGCGAGACAAATCACCTGTTGCCCGACTGAATTCCCGACTAAAGTACTTGCCATTGCTGGACTCGTTATGCTGTGCTGAATTTTATTTGCCTTGCGTAATTGGGCGTTTCTCTCTCCCAGTGCATCCAGCCACGAGCGGGATTTGCGCCGAACGCGAAAACACCATGCCATCTCCCGCCACCGTTGCAGATTTGCGGCATATCACCGACAAGGCGTGCGCCCCTGCAAACGGTTTGGACAGCGCGCCAGCTCTGGCCGATCAGGCGCAAAACAATCCCCAAACACCCGCGCAAATCTGCGCCCAGGCGCCTGCTGATACTTTGCTGCGCTTGTTGGCCGACTGCCGCCACCCGCGCGCCGTGCAGTTGCGCGAGCGGTTCGGCCCCGACCTCGATGCCCAGCAAATCGACGCACTGCGCAGCGAGGTGTTGCGGCTCCTGACCGTGTGCTACGACGCCGCCGAGGTGCAACGCCGATTGCGCGCACTGGCTGAACCGGTGTGACCGGCAATCGCCTCCTGCCCTACAATCGACACCGACGGGCCTTCCCGCATGGTGAAGGAGCCAACCGGGTCAGATGGGGAACCAAGCAGCCCTAACTTTGGAACCAGTGCCGGGGTCAAGGCTCGTCATCCTTTCTCCCGCGGCGTTTCAAGCACTAGGCTACACAACCGGCCCAGCGCAAACTGAGCGTGCGCGGTTGTCGCTTGTGCCCTCAATCAATCGTCTGCGGGCGCGTAGCTGCTGCTCTGATGATGATTATGGGATGCTGGCGCGGCTTCCAGGCTTTTCGCGCCAACGCCGCCCGTAGCAGCATTGTTGCGCGCTTCTTCGGCCGGCAACAGGTTTGGCTGTGTGACGTGCACCGAACCATCCTGCGGGAAGTGCGGATCATCGTAAAGCGTATCGACGTAGCTGATCCTGATAGCCGCATACAACAGGCCAAAGGACGCGATGATGGCAAACATCAAAAGGCCGATCACGAGCCACACGTGCGGGTAATGCCACCAAGCGGCAGAGCGTTGCTCGACAACAGAAAAACGGGATTGCACGGTCATGGTGAAAACAGTAGCGGTTAGGGAATCAGGAAAATGGCCTTTTCGCGCACTTGGCGACCATCGCTTTCATGGACGACGAAGTGGATCACGTGTGAACCTTTGCCGCCCGCGTCGGCGGGCACGCGCAGATCAACCGTTATCCATTGTGCCTGAGCAGCATCTATGGTCAAATCGCTCTTGGGCATGTCCACCAGGGTTTGAATGCCCGGCAGACCCTCGGCAACGATGGTATAAGTTTGTGCGCGCTCTGATGCGTTCATGATCTGGAGGCGATAAACGTTCTCGATCTTGCCGTCGGGCGCGTAGCGCGCCAATGTGGCGCGGTCGCGTACCACGTCCACCTTGAAGGGCGAGCGCAGCGCCAGACTGGTAACCAGTCCGATGGTAATCAGGCACAAAATGCCCAAATAGATCAACACCCGGGGCCGGAACACGTGCCGCAGCACGGCCCGGTTTCCCCAGCCCTCGGCTAGCGCATGCTCGGTCGAATAGCGAATCAGGCCGCGCGGATAACCAACTTTATCCATCACCTGGTCGCAGACATCGACGCAGGCGGCGCAACTGATACATTCGTACTGGAGGCCATCGCGGATGTCGATGCCGGTCGGGCAGACCTGCACGCACATGGTGCAGTTGATGCACTCACCCAATCCCAGCGCTTTGTAGTCTGCCTTGCGCGAACGCGAACCGCGCGGCTCGCCGCGCCCCCCGTCATAGGTGACGATGAGGGTATCCCGGTCGAACATCGCGCTCTGAAAGCGCGCGTAGGGGCACATGTATTTGCAAACCTGCTCACGCATGAAACCGGCAAAACCGTAGGTAAAAAAGCTGTAGAACAGCATCCAGAACAGCTCCCACGGCCCCAGCGAGAACGCCATGACGCTGGCCACCAGACTGCGGATCGGTGTGAAAAAGCCCACAAAGGTAAAGCCCGTCCACAGCGCTACGACGATCCACGCCACCTGCTTGGCGGTCTTGCGCAGCAATTTCTGCGAAGTCATCGGCCCGGCATCGCGCCGCATACGAGCCGTGCGGTCGCCTTCAATCTTCTCCTCAATCCACTGAAAAATTTCGGTATAGACCGTCTGCGGACAGGCGTAGCCACACCACTGCCGCCCCGCCACCGCCGTGAACAAGAACAGCGACAGTGCTGAAAGGATGAGAATACCTGTCAGGTAGATCACATCCTGCGGGTAAAACACCAGCCCGAAGATGTAAAAACGCCGCGAGGCCACTTCCAGCAGAAACGCCTGCCGGTCATTCCACATCAACCACGGAACGCCATAAAAAAACAACTGGGTGGCAAACACGAAGAACCAGCGCCAGCGGGTAAAAGTACCCGACACGGAGCGCGCATACACTTTTTTGTGCTTCTGATAGAGCCAGACGGCGGCCTGTTTGTTAGCACTTTTAGCCGCTGGCGGCTGT
>JAIRRE010000351.1 GCA_031256125.1 Burkholderiaceae bacterium | reverse complement strand
GGCGACCTCAATGGCCAGTTGTGGCGCTTCGACTTGACCGGCGGCAGCGCCTCGCCCACGCTGCTGGCCAACCTGACCGATGCCAGCGGCGCGGCGCAGCCGGTAACCAGCGCGCCCTTGATCGAAATCGACCCGGCCACGGGCAAGCGTTTCGTGCTGGTGGGTACGGGCCGGCTGCTGGGCAAAGCCGACGTCGCTTCCACGCAAGTACAAGACTTTTACGTCATCGTTGACGGCACGAATAGCGGATTCAGTTCCGCAAGCGCGCCCCTTACCCGTGGCGAGCTGACGCCACAGACGGATTTGACCGCTGCCATCACATTCTCCAAAGGCTGGTATTACGACTTGGGCAGCCCCAATACCAATTACGTGCCGCCGACCAACCCGGACGGTACGGCCAACAGAACCAATCTGGCAACCCAGGGGTCGGGATATGCGTCTTCCGGCACGGGCGAGCGGGTAGTGATGCAGGGGGTGGCTTACAACGGGGTAGTGGCGTTCGCCACCCAGTTGACGACCCCGGACCAATGCGTGCCGGAAGTGGGCAATTTATATGCGATTAATTTCGGAACCGGCCACACGGCTTTTACCGACAACAGTATCGACATCCCGCAGAGCAGTGTAGTTGCCAGTATGGCTATTGTTTCCACCAGCAATAGCGGCGGTGGTGTTAGCGGTGGTGGCGGTGGTGTGAATAGCCCCACCCCCCCCTGCCTACCAGGTCAACAATGCAATTCCAATCCCTGTGACCTGCTGAGTGGCGATCAGAATGGAGGTGAAAGTATTAAATCTCTAAACTGTTCCGGCGGCCTCGGTGGCAGTGCCGTGAAATTGCTCAACTGGCGCAATGTGCCGGTCAACGGCAATTGAGTCCTGAATGAAGCCGCGCGCCGGTTTTTCCCGGCAAGGCGGCTATTCTTACGCATCATGCCGATTGCACTTGAAAACCCATCCCCAACCGCGCCTGCCTCCGAACCGCGCTTGACCTCACTCAGCCACGGCGGCGGCTGCGGGTGCAAGATCGCGCCGGGCGTGCTCTCTGAAATCCTCAAGAACACCAGCGTCATGCCGCTGCCCCCGGACTTGCTGGTGGGCACGGAAACCGCCGACGACGCGGCGGTGTATCGCCTCAACGATGAACAGGCGCTGGTGGCGACGACCGATTTTTTCATGCCCATCGTCGATGATCCGTATGACTTTGGCCGCATCGCGGCGGCCAATGCGTTGTCGGACGTGTATGCGATGGGTGGCAAGCCGATTCTGGCGCTGGCGCTGGTGGGTATGCCGGTGAGCGTGCTTTCCACAGCCACCATTGGCCGGATTCTGCAAGGCGGCGCGGACGTGTGCCGCGCTGCGGGCATCCCGGTCGCAGGCGGCCACACCATTGATTCGGTCGAACCGATTTATGGCTTGGTCGCGCTGGGGCTGGTGCACCCGGATCGCGTGCTGCGCAACGCGAGCGCGCAGCCGGGCGATCTGCTGGTGCTGGGCAAGCCGCTGGGCGTGGGCGTGTATTCCGCCGCACTCAAAAAAGGCGCGCTCTCGCCGCAAGGCTACGCCGCCATGATCGACAGCGCAACACGCCTGAACACCGCCGGGGCCGATCTGGCGCTGCTGCCGGGCGTACATGCCTTGACCGACGTGACCGGCTTTGCCCTGGCCGGCCATGCGCTGGAAATGGCGCGCGGCGCGGGCGTGACGGTGCGCCTCGACTGGCGCGCCGTGCCGCTGCTGCCGGGCGTGCACGAATTGGCCGGGCAGGGTTTCGTCACCGGTGCATCGGGCCGCAACTGGGCCGCTTACGGGCAGGATGTGGAACTGCCGGGCGATTTTTCACCCACCGACCAGGCGCTGCTGACCGACCCGCAAACCAGCGGCGGCCTGCTGGCCGCCTGCGCGCCGGATGCGGTTGATGAAGTATTGGCGACTTTCCGCCGTCATGGTTGCGAACGCGCGGCGGTAGTAGGGCAGGCGCTACCCGCGCAAGACAAGCCATTGGTCGTGGCGTGAGCGCCGTCAACCGGGAACATGGCTTGGCACACGAATAACTTCAGTTCAACAACTCCTCAAACACACTCACCACCTTGAACCGCACCTGCTCGAAGTTCTGAAAGTGCCGCTTGCCGCACTCGATGCGCAGGTCTTCAATCGGTCTTAGCAGGCCCAGTTGCACGTGATCGCCGCCGCCGGTTTTCTTGGTTTCGGCCACGAAATACAGCATCGCGTCATTGCGGTAGGCCACGGCCCAATCGGGGTTGTACGTTCCGACGGGCGTTTCAATTTTGAACCAGCCCGGCAGCTTGATATAGAACAGCACATCCTCGTTGTCCTCGCAGGCTTGCGCAAAGGCGCGCCCCGGCGCTGAATTGTGATCGATGACGATGTGCGAGAACAGCGTTTTTTCCTGCTTTCCAACCGCGCGGACATTGGCGGCGAACGCCTCCCGCCAATCATCCTGCTCGAACAGGCGCATTTCATAAACCGCGCCGTCGAGCTTGACGTATTTCACGCCGCTGCCTTCCGAACCGTCGCCATAAACCAGAAACTCGCGCTTGACCGCGTTGACGATCTCCGCCGCCTGGCGATAAACGCCTGGGGGTTGTTCACGGCATCGCTCAAGCGCCCCGATTCAAGCAGGATTTGCGCCACGGTGGAATTCGTCATGTTTTTGCAGTATCTGTCCGGTTATCTGCGCGGCGCGCGCGAGCTGGTTTTGGCGCGCGTGGCGGGCGAGTAGCCCGACATTTCCCGCTCGGCGGCCAGCGCCAGAAAGGCTGAACGCGACAGGTGACGGGCGTTGGCCTCGGCATCAATGCGCCCGACCAGGTATTCGGGCAGACTGATATTAAGCCGCACGGATTTTGTGCTGATTCTGGACAGGTCAATGTCCACCAATACCCAGTAGCCACCGGTAAAGCGTTCATCGTCCGCCCAATTTTCAGGCGCGCTGGGGCGGGGAATAGGCAGATCTTCTCCTTCGAAATGGACTTCCACGGCCTCTTGCGCCATGCGCGGCAGGTCATCAATAGTATCGACGGCGGTAAAGCAGCCGGGAAAATCGGGGAAGGTGGCGCTCCAGGCGCTATCGGGGTCTTTGTGGATGTAAGCAAGGTAGTGCATGGTCATTTCCAGTGCCAGCCAGCCTGGCGGTAGATGTTGCGCAGCGTGCCAATGGCGATGTCTTTGCGCGGGTGCGGCACCACCACATGACCGGCCAGCGCTGGATGCTTGAATTTGGCGTGGTCGCCTTTACCGGCCACGCGAATCCACCCCTGCGCAATCAGTTGCTTGATGAGGGCATCGCTATTCATATTGTGTAATCATACACAATAATGTATCGGCGCGCCCGCCCATTTTTACCTCCCGCGTTCGACTTTTTGGTGCGCGATCACGTCGATCTAGGCGCGCCGCTTCAATCGCTGCTGTTTTGCGCTATGGCCTGGCGGTGGCGCTCGACGAATTCGCGGTAGGTGTCGATGCCGCGCAGTTGCAGGATGCAGTTGCGCACGGCGGCTTCGACCAATACGGCGACGTTGCGCCCGGCGGTTACGGGGATGATGGTTTTTTGGATCGGCACATCCAGTACGGGCTGCGTCAGCGGCTCGCCGGGCAGCCGGTCGTAGTCGCGCTCCAGGCTTTCCAGCCGCATCAGGTGCACGATCAGGTGCAGCCGCATTTTGGGGCGTACCGCCGTTTCGCCGAAGATGGCGCGGATGTCCAGCAGGCCGATGCCGCGTACTTCGAGCAGGTTTTTTAGTAGATCGGGGCAGCGCCCTTCGATGGTGGTCTGGCTGACGTGGTAGAAGTCCACCGCGTCGTCGGCCACCAGGCCGTTGCCGCGCGAGATCAGTTCCAGTCCAACTTCGCTTTTGCCCAGCCCCGATTCGCCGGTGATGAGCACGCCCACGCCCAGGATGTCCATGAATACGCCGTGCATGGTGGTGTGCTCGGCAAATTGGCGCGACAGATATGCGCGCAGTATGTCGATGACCAAGGCCGACGATTCGGGTGTGGCAAACAGCGGGATTTGCGCGCGCTCGCAGGTGGCGATGAGCGCTTCGGGCGCGGCGGCGCCCTCGCAAACGACCAACACGGGCGGTTCCAGCGCAATGACGCGGGCGATGCGCCGGGCGCAATCATCGGGCGTGTCTTTGCACAGGTAGGTTACCTCGTGCGCGCCCAAAATCTGCACGCGGTGCGGATGGATGTAGTTAAGGTAACCGACCAGATCGGCGGCCGAGCGTGCTTGTCGCACCGTCTGGGGGTCGAAGCGCCGGTCCGACGCGCTTTGGCCCGCGATCCACGCCCAGCGCAGCCGGGGGCGGTGGGCTTCAAACAGGGCGTCGGCGCTGATGATGGAATGTTTCACGCGGGTCTTTGGGGCGTTGCACTGTGTGTGGCTGGGGTGCCAGTTAGGTGGCTTGGGCCGGCTGCCAGCGCGCGATGAGGTCGTGCAGCGCTTCGGCACTGGCGGTGGTTTTGAGCTGTTCGCGCAGCGCCGTGTCGCTCAAAAGTTCGGCGATTTCGGAAAGGATTTCCAGGTGCTTTTGGGTCGCCGCTTCGGGCACCAGCAGAAAAATCAGCAGGTTTACGGGCTGGGCATCGGGCGCGTCGAAGCCGATCGGCGCGGCCAGTTGCAGTACCGCCGCCATCGGGGCTTTCAGGCCCTTGATGCGGCCATGCGGAATGGCCACCCCGTGCCCTAGCCCGGTGGAACCCAGGCGTTCGCGGGCGAACAAACTGTCGGAGACCAGCGCCCGGGCCAGGCCGTGCAGGCGCTCGAATAGCAGCCCGGCCTCCTCGAACGCGCGTTTTTTGCTTGTGGTTTGAACACCGACCAGTACTTGCGCGGCCGGGAGTATGGATGCGAGACGGTTCATGCGTTAAGGCACAACTCATGCGAAGGGGAACAAGTTTACGCCCCTCATGTATTTTCGGCGTGAGCGGGTGCTCTGTTGACGCCGAGGGAAAGGCGTCAAGTCAAATGCTTGGCCGCCTCCCGGCCATGCGCTTGCACCTTGTCTTTGTGCCGCATCACTTGGCGGTCCAGCTTGTCGGCCAACTCGTCGATGGCGGCATACAGGTCCTCGTGTGCGCTTTCGGCATACAGGTCGTTACCTTTGACGCCGATCCGACATTCGGCTTTCTGGCGGCGCGCTTTTTGCTGCGTGTTGTCCACCGACAGCAGCACTCGCGCTTCGACCACCTGGTCGAAGTGCCGCAGCACGCGGTCGA
>JAIRRE010000332.1 GCA_031256125.1 Burkholderiaceae bacterium | reverse complement strand
AGGGCCTGTTTGTGATGGACGGCAGCCGTCGTAGCGCCCACGGCAACGCTTATTTCACCGGCTTTGGCGCGGCGCGGCGGGTGGTGTTTTTCGATACGCTCTTAAAGCAACTCGACCCGCCGGAAGTCGAAGCGGTGCTGGCGCACGAGCTGGGACATTTCAAACGGCGTCACATTGCGCAGCGGTTGGTGTTGCTGGCCGCGCTCAGTTTGGCTGGGCTGGCGCTGCTGGCGTGGCTGGCGCGGCAGGGCTGGTTCTATACTGGGCTGGGCGTTATCCCCAACCTGCCAGCCACATTCGGGGGCGTGGTGCCCAGTAGCGCGCTGGCGCTGATTTTGTTCATGCTGGCCGCGCCGGTGTTCCTGTTCTTCGTTTCGCCCACAGCGGCGGCCTTGTCGCGCAAGCATGAGTTTCAGGCCGACGCCTACGCCGCGCAGCAGGCCGATGCCGCCGACTTGGCGCGGGCGCTGGTCAAGCTCTATCAGGACAACGCCAGCACGCTCACGCCCGATCCGGCCTACGTGCGTTTTTATTACTCGCACCCGCCAGCGCTGGAGCGCATCGCGCACCTCAACGCGCATCCAGGCGCGCGCGCGGCGATGGCTTGATGGCGCCGCCGCCAGAAAATGGCCTGCAAGAGGGCCTGCAAGATGGTCTGGTGGTCGCCAGCCACGGGCGGCATTGCGTGGTCGAAACGGCGGACGGCGGACGGCGCATCTGCCACCCGCGCGGCAAAAAGCTCGACGCCGTGGTGGGCGACACGGTACGCTGGCGCAGCGCGCGGGACGAAGGCGTAATCGAAACCGTCGCGTCCCGGCGCAATCTGCTGTATCGGCAGGACGAGGTGCGCAGCAAATCGTTTGCCGCTAATCTCGATCAGGTGCTGATTCTGGTCGCGGCGGAACCGGCGTTTCCCGAATCGCTGCTGGCGCGCGCACTGGCGGCGTGCGAGGCTGCGCGTATCGCGGCGCTGATTGCGCTCAACAAGATGGATTTGGCAGCGCCTTTCGCCGAAGCATGGGCGCGGCTCGAACCGTATCGCGCGATGGGATACCCGGCATTGCGGCTGGCGGCGGGTACTGGTGCCGACGACGAGGGTGATTTCGTGGCGCTGCAAGCGCAGTTGGCGGGTTGCGTCACGCTGCTGCTGGGCCCTTCGGGCGCGGGCAAGAGCACGCTCATTAACCGCCTGGTGCCGGGCGCGGCGGCGCAGACGGGCGAGATTTCGCGCGCGCTAGGGGCAGGGCGCCACACCACTACGCACACCCGCTGGTATTGGCTGGACGCCGCGCGAACGGCGGCGCTGATCGACACACCAGGCTTTCAGGCCTTTGGGCTGCGCCACATCGGCGCGGCGCGGCTGGCGGCCTGTATGCCCGACATCCACGCCCATGCCGGGCAGTGCCGTTTCGCCAACTGCACCCATACCCACGAACCCGGCTGCGACGTGCGCGCTGCTGTGGAGGCGGGGGCCATCGCGGCCAGCCGCTACCGTCTGTATGGCGAGTTGTTGCGCGAGATTTCGCACTCTTAAGGCAACGCTGAATAAATCCCTCGCGGAAACGTATTCAACGTCGCCAAAAGTCTTTTGCGCAGCTTCAGCGCCAGCGCTCTGGCTCCAGCCCTTGCAAGTCGATTTCGGGCGCGTGGCCTTCGAGCAGGTCGGCGACGATACGCGCCGCGCCGCAAGCCATGCACCAGCCGTGCGCGCCGTGGCCAAGGTTGAGCCACAGGCCGGGCAGACCGCTGGCACCCAGCGCGGGCGGACCATCGGGCAGCGTCGGGCGCGCGCCGCGCCAGACTTGCACGCCGTTGGTCAGGCGCGCGGCGGCGGGAAACCAATCGGTGAGCGTGCGGTACAGCCGCTGTTCAGCCCACGCGGGCAGCGCGTGAGCGCGGGTGGAGGCATTGTCGTGGCGTCCGCCGATTTCGGCCAGGCCGGCCACGCGCACGCGCTGCCCCAAACGCGCAATGGCGATACGCCCGTCGAACACGGCGGCGCGGGGCGCCAATGCCGGTTCGTCTACCGGCGCGCTGATGGAATAGCCGTAGACCGATGCCAGCGGCAAGCGCAAGCCCAGCGGGGCGAGCAGTTCACTCGCCGCCGCGCCTGTGCACAGCACTACGGCGTCGAAACCGCGCGGCTGGGTTTCACCGGCGATCCACAAACTGGCCGGATACGATGGATCAATCCCGATCACGCTGGTGTTGAAGACGAATTGCGCACCTTTTTGTTCCGCCGCGTCGCGCGCGATAACGGCGAACTGGCGGCAGTTGCCCGCTTCGCCATCGGGCACGTGAATCGCTCCCGCCAGCGGCGTATTTGGGTGCAGGGCCGGTTCGATCTGGCGCGCCTCGTCGGCGCTGATTTCGCGGCAAGACGCGCCCGCGTCGCGCAGCCGCACCAGGGTAGGTTGGGCGCGCTCGCGGTTGCGCGCGGTGCGCAGCAGGATCAGTATGCCCTCGGTGCGGTCGAAGGTGTAATCGAGTCGCTCGGTAATCTGGTGTAGCCGCTCGCGGCTGTAAGTAGCCAGCCGTTGCATGGCGGCCTGGCCAAGAGCGCGCATGGCCGGCATACCGGCGCTACGCTGACGGCGCAGCCACGTCAGGTCGGCGCTTGAAAGCGGCCAAGTCAAGCGAGACGCGGCTGGCGAGCGGGACCAGAACAGACGCAGCCAATGTGGCGCACGCCAAGGCGCGACAAAACCCGGCGCGACAATGCCGGCGTTGGCAAAACTCGCCTCCTCGGCTACGCTGCTGTGGCGTTCGAACACCGTGACGGCGTGTCCGCCCTCGGCCAGTTCATAAGCCGTGGTCACGCCGATAATCCCGGCGCCGATGATGGCGATGTGCATGAAGAAAAAAAACGGGAACGGAAAAAAGACTGAAGGAACGGAAGTTGATCTGGCCCATACCAACGCGGCGCATCTCCCGCGGCAAAGCCGGGAACAGGGTGTGCTACCATTACAAGGCTTTATCGATCCTTTCGGTGTCAGCAAAGCCCGCGCGGCCCCGTTTACGGTTAGCCTCGCGGTTGATCCGCGAACCAGCCCCACGAGGTGCCGACGCAAGCTTATTGCGCCGGTTGAATGGGCTGTGATTCTAGACCCAACCTTCGTTTTTTAAAAGAGGTATTGCATGTCCGTGACCATGCGTGAAATGCTGGAAGCCGGTGTCCATTTCGGCCACCAGACGCGCTTCTGGAACCCCAAGATGGCGCCGTTCATTTTCGGCAGCCGCAACAAGATCCACATCATCAATCTGGAAAAATCGCTGCCGATGTTCCAGGATGCGGCCAAGTTCGCCAAACAATTGGCCGCCAGCCGCGGCACTATTTTGTTCGTCGGCACCAAGCGCCAGGCGCGCGAGATCGTGGTTGACGAGGCGCGGCGCGCGGGTATGCCGTTCGTCGATCAGCGCTGGCTGGGCGGTATGTTGACCAACTTCAAAACCGTCAAGACTTCCATCAAGCGCCTCAAGGACATGCAGGTGCAGCAGGAAGCCGGGCTGGAGTCGATGAGCAAGAAGGAACAGTTGTTGTTTCAGCGCGAGCTGCTCAAGCTGGAAAAAGACATCGGCGGCATTCAGGACATGAACGCCCTGCCCGACGCGCTGTTCGTAATCGACGTGGGCTACCACAAGATCGCCGTTTCCGAGGCGCAAAAGCTGGGCATTCCGATCATCGGCGTGGTCGATACCAACCACAACCCCGATGGCATCGACTATGTGATTCCGGGCAACGACGACTCGGCCAAGGCAGTGGTGCTGTATGCGCGCGGCATTGCCGACGCGGTGCTCGAAGGCAAGGCCAACGCGATCAACGAGGTTGTGCGCGCGGCTGCCGAAGAGGGCGATGGCGAGGAATTTGTCGAAGTCGAGGACGAAACGGCGGCCTGATTTTTCTTTCCGGCAACGCTGAACCCAGCCGGCGGCAAGCGCAAAGAAGGGGCCATTTCAGCGGCCCCTTCTTTGCATTCGCATCCGACGCAATCTTTATTTCAACAGAGAACACGGAAAAGAGAGAACACACATGGCAATTACCGCAAGCATGGTCGCCGAACTGCGCGCCAAGACCGACGCCCCGATGATGGAGTGCAAAAAAGCGTTGATCGAGGCCGATGGCGACATGGCCAAGGCCGAAGAAATTTTGCGCGTCAAGCTGGGCACCAAGGCCGGCAAGGCCGCCAGCCGCGTCACCGCCGAAGGCGTGGTGGCTGCCTTCATCAGCGGCGATACCGGCGCGTTGGTCGAGGTCAACTGCGAGACCGATTTCGTGACCAAGAACGACAGCTTCATCGCCCTGGTTCAAGCAGCGGCCAAGCTGGCGGCGCAGCACAACCCGGCGGACGTGACGGCGCTCGCGGCGCTGCCGTTCAGTCTGGATGGTTTCGGCCCGACGCTGGAAGATGTGCGCAAGGGCCTGATCGGCAAGATTGGCGAGAACATGAGCCTGCGCCGCTTTGCGCGCAAGTCGGGCGGCGGCAAGCTGGTCAGCTACGTGCATGGCACGCGCATCGGCGTGCTGGTCGAGTATGAAGGCGACGACGTGGCCGCCAAGGACGTGGCGATGCACGTGGCGGCGATGAAGCCGGTTGCCCTGACCAGCGGCGACGTGCCCGCCGCGCTGATTGAGCGCGAGCGCGCCGTAGCCACCGCCAAGGCCGAGGAAGACCGCAAGGCCGCCGAAGCCGCGGGCAAACAGCCGCAACCAGCCGACATCGTGACCAAGCGCATCGAGGGCAGCGTGCAGAAGTTCCTCAAGGAAGTAGCGCTGCTCAACCAGCCGTTCGTCAAAAACGACAAGCAGACCGTCGAGCAGATGCTCAAGGAAAAGCACACCGCCATCAAGAGCTTCGTGCTGTACGTGGTGGGCGAGGGCATCGAGAAGAAGCAGGACGACTTTGCCGCCGAAGTGGCCGCGCAAGTGGCCGCCGCGCAAGGCAAGGCTTGATCGGTTCAGCGGTTCGCAGCTACCGGCCATGACCAGCTCCAGGAAACCCGCTTACCGGCGCATTCTGCTCAAGCTTTCGGGCGAAGCGCTGATGGGTGAGGATGCCTTTGGCATCAACCGCGCGACCATCGAGCGCATCGTGGCCGAAATCCGCGAAATCGCGCGCCTGGGGGTACAGGTGGCGGTAGTGATTGGCGGGGGCAACATTTTCCGCGGTGTGGCCGGCGGTTCGGTGGGCATGGATCGCGCCACCGCCGACTACATGGGTATGCTGGCCACGGTGATGAACGCGCTGGCGCTGGCCGACGCCATGAACAAGCACGGCCTGACGGCCCGCGTGATGAGCGCCATCGCCATCGAACAAGTGGTGGAACCCTACGTACGGCCCAAGGCGCTGCAATATTTGGAAGAAGGCAAGGTGGTGGTGTTTGCCGCCGGTACCGGCAATCCGTTCTTCACCACCGACACCGCCGCCGCGTTGCGCGGCGCGGAAATCGGCGCGCAGATGGTGCTCAAGGCCACCAAGGTCGATGGCGTTTACAGCGCCGACCCCAAGCGCGACCCCGCCGCCACGCGCTACGCCCAGATCAGCTTCGACGAGGCCATGAGCCGCAACCTGGGCATCATGGACGCCACGGCGTTCGCGCTGTGCCGCGACCAGAAACTGCCCATCACGGTGTTTTCCATCTTCAAGCCCGGCGCGCTGGAGCGCGTGGTGATGGGCGAAAGCGAAGGCACCTTGGTATATGCCTGATCGCTGATTTTTCAATTCATCCGCCGGAGACTGGCACCATGACGATAGCCGACATCAAGCAAACCACGCAGGGCAAGATGGACCAGTCCATCGCCGCCTTCAAGACCAACCTGACCAAGATCCGCACCGGCCGCGCCAACCCGGCGCTGCTCGACAGCGTTCACGTCGAATACTACGGCAGCCATGTGCCGCTGTCGCAGGTGGCCAACGTAACGCTGCTGGACGCGCGCACCATCAGCGTGCAGCCGTGGGAAAAGAACATGGGCGCAAAAATAGAAAAAGCGATCCGCGAAAGCGATCTGGGCCTCAACCCGGCCAGCCTGGGCGATTTGATCCGCGTACCCATGCCGCCCATGAGCGAGGAGCGCCGGCGCGAAATGACCAAGCTGGTGCGCCATGAAGGCGAAGCCACCAAAATCGCCGTGCGCAACCTGCGGCGCGAGGCCAACGACGCGATCAAAAAGCTGGTCAAGGACAAGGTGGCCACTGAGGACGACCTCAAACGCACCGAGGCCGAAATCCAGAAACTGACCGACAAGCACATCACCGACATCGACGCGCTGGTAGCCGGCAAGGAAAAAGAAATCATGGAAGTGTGAGCTGATGCAATCCTGAGCAAGCCTATCGCGGGCGTTACATCCTGACTTTGGGCGATTCTTGCTCCGTTGCAAATACTCGTGATACCACCCGGTATCGCTGCGCTTTGCGCCTCTCGCCTCATCCCAAATTCAGGCACCCCAATTCGCCCAGTTCAGCGTTGCCTTAGGCCCCGCCACTCATGCCAGTACCCATTCCCCGCCACATCGCCATCGTCATGGACGGCAATGGCCGTTGGGCCAGGCGTCGCCTGCTGCCGCGCGCAGCCGGGCATCGGCAAGGCATGGAAGCGCTGCGCCGCTGCATCCGGGCGTGCCTGGCGCGTGGAGTGGAGGCGCTGACGGTGTTCGCGTTTTCCTCCGAAAACTGGCGGCGTCCCGCCGACGAGGTCAATAGCCTGATGGAACTGCTGGCCAAGGCGCTGACGCGCGAAGTGCCGGAACTTGAGGCTGCGGGAGTGCGCATTTATTTTGTCGGCGACCGGCAAAGCCTGACCGATCACGTCCGGCAGGGTCTGGCACAAGCCGAGGCCGATACCGCCCACAACAGCAAGCTGGTGCTCAACGTCTGCTTTAACTACGGTGGCCGCTGGGACATTGCGCAGGCCGCCGCGCAGGTTGCCGCGCGTCTGGCCGAACGCGGCGAGCCAGTCACCGAAGCGGCCTTTTCCGAGGCGCTGCCAGGCGCGCTGGCCCTGGCGCACATGAGTGACCCCGATCTGCTGATCCGCACCGGCGGCGAGCAGCGATTGTCGAACTTCCTGCTGTGGCAGTGCGCTTACAGCGAACTGTTTTTCAGCGAGCGCCTGTGGCCCGATTTCGACGAAACGGCGCTCGACCAAGCCATCGCCGCCTACGCTGCGCGGGAACGGCGCTTTGGCCGTACCGGTGAGCAGATCAAGCTGGTGCAAACCGCGGCGCAAACCATAGCGATTTAAGTAATGCTGAAACAACGCATCCTCACCGCCCTAGTGCT
>JAIRRE010000322.1 GCA_031256125.1 Burkholderiaceae bacterium | reverse complement strand
TGCATTCCTAATCAGCCTTTCCCCGCCATCGCGCCCTGGTTGTGCCCGTCGATCATGATGATTTCCAGCATGTCCCACAAATCGCTCTGGCCATAGACCGTATCGAGTTCGTGCAGCGTGGCCTTGCCCGCCGAGACCACCGCCGCCAGGGTGCGCGGCACATTGACGTATTCGGCCAGCCGGGCATCAGCGCGCCCGCGCACCCCCAGCTCTAGGGGGCGGCGGGCCTGGAAAAATCCACGTGCAGCTTGAGCAACTCCATGCGCAGCTTCAGGCGCGTGGCGATCTCTTCGATGTCATCCTCGACCAGCTCGCGCACCACGGCGGGCGATTTCGGGTTGGGGCGGATTTGCACGCACCCGAACATCTCGTCGAGCAGCGGCTGCGCCTCTGGCCAGGGCGTGCGCGATAAGGCGCTCACGCCCAGCATGGCGATACCGGCCATGCCCATATTGGCCACGTTGTCGGGCAACTCGATGCCCCCCTTGGCCAGCGCCATAAAGGCGCGCAGCGCCCAGCGCTCGGCTTGCGAGGCGGGCATCTCCGTGAGTACGAATACTTTGCCCTGGTCGCGCCCATCGTCGGCGGTGTAAGTAACAGTTTTTCGCGCCATGTCGTTTTACAGGTTGGAGGGGGTGATGGTGTTCCAGGTGATCTCGAACTCGCTGCCCTGCATCACCTTTTTGGCGTCGGGCATCATCTTGGAGCGCGTGAGAAAGCCCTTGGTGCAGGTGTAGGTCTTGCCCAGCGAGGCGATGACGATGGTGGCGCTGGCCGTCATGACTTCGCGCTGCGCGTTTTGCGCGTTGGTCCAGTTCTCGAAAATCGCATACGAGGGCGAATCGGGCATCAGCGATATGGTTTGCTTGATGGCCGTGGGCAGCCAGCCGCCCGATAGGTATCCGTCCACGCCCAGCACGGTTTCAGCGGTTTCGACTGCTTCGCTGGCAAATGCCGCGTCGGCCATATAGCCCTGTAGTTTTTGCCCGGTCGGGTACAGGCCCGCAATGGACAGGATGTAGCTGCTGTTGGCCGAGGTAATGGTTAGCGCCATGATGGTTTACTCTCCTTGTTTGGGTTACTGCACGTCGATGGACGCGATGTTGATTTTCTGGACAGCCCCGCCGTCGGTGTACCAGAGCGTGATGACGGGCGAGCCGCGCTGGCCGCGCACCTGCGCGCCGGGGTCGAGCACTTGCAAATACCAGCCGCGCTGGCTCAAGGTGGCGTCGATCCACGCGCCCGCCGCGTTGTTGACTTCTGCGGCCTGGAGCGCCGAGAGCGTTACGCCGGGGCGTATCGAGCCGAAATTGAGCGCCTCGTTGATCGGGTCCATGCACGCGGCCTGAATCAGCGCGTATCCGTCGGTGTTGTAGGGCACGCTGCCCACATTGGTCAGCAGCGTCATGTTGGCCAGTTGCAACTGGCTGTTCAGGCGTATTTGGTTGACGTAGGCATCGGCCCACTCGAACTGGCCGCTAATCTGCCCGTTGTAGAAGAAGTTGAACGGGTCGTTGGCCGTGGCGTATGCGCCGTAGAAGTTGTAGCCATTGCCCAGCAAGTCATCCGCCGTGGTCTGGTCGGTGACGCTGGGCGTGAGGCCCTGCTGGCTCTTGAAGGCGAAGGTGATGCGAGCGTTGTGCCGGGTAAAGTCAATCGAGGCGACCATGCCCATGAACGCGGCGGCGTGATTGACGCTCAGGTAAATGGGCACCGTGCCGCTGTACTGGCTGGCGGCAAGCTGCGCGCCGAAACAGGCCGGGTTATTGGCCTGCGCCGCGCCGCTGTCGGTATCCCAGGCGGCATAGACGTAGCGGTTGTTCTGCGCGTTCGTCCAGGCGGCAAAGGCCAGCTTGTCGGAGATCAACGGCTCCCAGTCGGTCATGAAGCAGGCCCAATTCTGGGTGACGCCGGTCACCGCGTCCATGGCCGTGGCCGGGCTGGCCGCGTCCGCCCCTTGCGAGAGCGTGGCGCTGGCCAGCCCCAGCGCGGCGGCCGCCGTGCCCGTGACTGCGCTGATGGAGGACAGCGCCCCGGTGGTGCCCGATGTCACCACGAACGCCTGCGCGATGCTGTCGAACGTGACCGTTGCGCCGGTGGGCAAGCTCAGATCGGTGGTCAGCAGCGCGGCGGCGGCGCTAAAACTGGTGGCTGAAGACAGGTCTAGGCCGCTGACGCTGTAGGCCACGCCATCGACGGTCACCTTCAGATCGCCGGTAACGGCCTGCAATTGGGCGATGGTCAGCGCGCCGATGGACTGCCCCCGCGCCCATGCGGCCACCGGAACCGCCGGGTACTGCGCGAAAAACAGCGTGCCGGGCTTGATGGTCGAGTTGTCAAAGCCCAGAAAATAATTGCTCGCCAGCGCCGCCTGGAGCGACAGCGGGCCAAAGTACGCCGCCGCGTCGGCCGCGCTGGAAAACGGCATCACCGCGCCGATGGGCACGCGCGCGCTTGCGGTGAGGATCACGCCATTGAGCGAGAGCGCCGAGCCGCCCGATGAAACCACGCCCGGCTGTACCGAGACAATGGCGCTTGCGGGGATAGACATAGTTCAATTCCTTTGATAGGGAGGGGTTGCAAAAAGAAAACCCCGGCTGCTTGCAACAAACCGGGGTGGCGGGAAAAGTTTTTTAGGCGAAGCGGGAGCGCTTGCTATGTATGCACTCTGTGCATATAATTAAAGTGATGTATTACAAGTGGGACGAAGCCAAGCGCGCCGCGAACATGGCCAAGCACGGCGTGGATTTCGCCGACGCGGTGGGCGCGCTTGAAGACCCTTTGGGTTGTACGTTTGAGGATGCCGATGCTCAAGGCGAAGCGCGTTTTGTTTCGCTGGGATATGGTTTTTGCGGCCGCATCCTGTACGTGGTATGGACGGAATGCGGAGCCGACACGATTCGTATCATCTCTGCGCGCAAAGCCAGCCCCGGCGAAGCGCGTCACTATCGAGAGTAAATAGCCATGATTGATGACATGCCAGAAATTGACTTTAGCCAAGCCAGGCGCAATAAAGATATTCCCGCACTGGCACGAATATTGAGGGAGAATGAAGGCAAAGAGCGCATCACGATCCGGCTGGACGCCGACATCCTTGCCTGGTTCCGCGATCAGGTCAAGGGCGGGGGAAACTATCAAACG
>JAIRRE010000273.1 GCA_031256125.1 Burkholderiaceae bacterium | reverse complement strand
GCGGCGTTCCGGCCTTGGCGGCTGATGGCGTTAGCCTTCAAAGCACTGCGCCGCATCGAACCGGACTACCCGCTGTGGCGCGACTTCGCCTACGAATACGAGCACGAGCGCCTGGCCATCGACCTCATCAACGGTTCGCCGTTATTGCGCGCATGGGTCGATGACCCGGCCGCCGAACCGGGCGACCTGGATGCCTTGGCTTGTTCCGACGAAGCCGCATGGATCCAAGCCCGGCGCGATTGTTTGCTCTACGGCAACGGCCAAGAATCGATCCGCAAATAACATTCACCCGCCCTTGCGAAACTCGGTCTCCTTGGGACAACCGACTCATCATCGGGGATGCAACAGTGGCCTCGTCCCGGTATATTGACCAGCATGTTCACCGCCCTGATCGACCGCATCGCGGAGGGCCTGCCCAGCCAGTGTCTGATTTGTCGCGCCTGGCCCGCGCGTCCGCTGTGCGCCGATTGCGTCGGACGTTTCACACCGCGCACGCATCGCTGCGCGACCTGCGCACTGCCGGTACCCGAGGGCGTGGCACGCTGCGGGGCGTGCCTGCACGACCCGCCGCCGCTGGACGCCTGCCATGCCGCCGTGGATTACGGTTGGCCCTGGACGGTGTGCATTGCGCGGTTCAAATTCCATAGCAATCCGCAACTGGCCCGTACGCTCGCCGCGCTGCTGGCGCGCGCCCCTGCCGTGACCAGCGCCATCGCGCAAGCCGATTGCGTGCTGCCGATTCCCATGACGCCCCAGCGCATTGCCGAGCGCGGCTACAACCCGGCGTGGCTGCTGGCGCGGCAACTGGCCCCGCGAAAAGCCGATGTAGGCACACTGTTGCGCACACGCGAGGCCGCGCCGCAACGTGAATTGAGCCGGGCGGCCCGGTTGCGCAATCTGCGCGGTACGTTCATGGCGCATCCGGCACGCAGTGCACAAATTCAAGGCCAGCGCGCCGTACTGGTCGATGATGTGATGACCACCGGTGCAACGCTGCGCGAAGCCGCGCACGCTCTGCGGCAGGCGGGCGCGGCGCACATCACCGCGCTGGTGTTCGCCCGCACGCCAGTGCCGGGGGCGTGAATCGGGCTGCGCCGTGACCGCGACAATCGCGCCATGTTCCACATCGTCTTGGTCGAGCCGGAAATTCCGCCCAATACCGGCAACGTAATCCGCCTGGCGGCCAACACAGGTTGCGCGCTGCACCTGATCGAGCCGCTGGGTTTTTCCATGAACGACCGCCTGCTGCGCCGCGCCGGGCTTGATTACCACGAATACGCCGACGTGCGCCGCCACGCCGATTGGGACGCCTTTATCGCCGCGCTGCGGCCCGATCCGGCGCGGCTGTTCGCCCTGACCACGCACGGCGCGCGGCACGTGCACGACGCCGTCTTTCAGCCCGGCGACTGTCTGGTCTTCGGCGCGGAAACGCGCGGCCTGGCGCCCGCGCTGCGCAGCCGCTTTCCGCCGGAGCAGCAACTGCGCTTGCCGATGCGCGCGGGCCAGCGCAGCCTGAACCTCTCCAATGCGGTTGCCGTCACCGTGTTCGAGGCGTGGCGGCAGCAGGGATTCGAGGGCGGAGCATGAATGGCATGGCGGGCGAATCCGCCGCTATTTGTCACACATAAAACCGCGCCAGCGTCTCAGCAACGCAGGCCGGTTTGTCGCTGCCTTGGCGTTCCACCACGACATCCCAAGTCAACTGGTATGCGCCATCTTCTCCAGGTGCGACCGTCAGGAGCTTGATGCGCGCGCGCAACCGGCTGCCCACCGGCACCGCCGACGGAAATCGCACGCGGTTGAGGCCGTAGTTGAGGGCCATGCGCACGCCGTTTACTTGGAGCGCCTGCTCGAAGAAGTGCGGAATCAGCGACAGGGTGAGGAACCCGTGCGCAACGGTGGCGCCAAAAGGCCCGGCCCCAGCACGTTCGGGATCGACGTGGATCCACTGACGGTCTTGTGTCACCTCGGCGAATTGGTCGATGCACTGCTGATCGACGGCGAACCAGTCGCTGACGGCAACCTCCTGCCCCACGCAGGCGAACAATGCGCCGGGGCTATCGAAAATTTGGGTAGGCATGGCCGATATTTTCTTATGGACAAGCTCCCGACCCTATCGGCCAAGACGCCCCTATCGCCGTCCCCTCGAAAAAATCAACCCCTTTTAGACCGATAGGGCATACCGATCCAACGATAAATTGGTTGTCCAGGCAAGACGGGCCTGCCACAATCGGCTTGGCCGTGTAAAGCGCGGCGGGCTTGCCGTCACGGCTGGCTGTTTTCTGAAAACACACAAAGGCAACGCATCATGAAATTCAGCTTTATCCGAAGCCTCCGATCCTTGCTGCTGGCCGGGCTGTTACCGGCGTTCGCGGCAACACCGGCCTTCGCTGGCGATGATCTTGCACAGATCAAGTCTTCGGGCGTATTGCGCATTGGCACCGAGGGCACTTATGCGCCGTTTACTTATCACGACGCTACGGGTGAACTCACCGGCTTTGACGTGGAGATAGGACAGGCCATCGCACAGCGGCTGGGCGTCAAAGCGCAATTCGTGGAGGGCAAGTGGGATGGCTTGATCGCCGGGCTGGATGTGAACCGCTATGACGCGGTTATGAATGAGGTCGGGATCACCGATGCGCGCAAGGTGAAATACGATTTCTCGACACCTTACATCATCTCCCATCCGGTCATCATTGTGCGCGCGGACAACACCACGATCAAATCCTTCGATGATTTGAAGGGCAAAAAAGCATCGGGATCATTGACCAGCAACTACAGCCAAATCATCCGCGATCACGGGGCTGAATTGGTACCCGTGCAAGGCTTCGACGAAGCCCTTGCTCTGCTGACTTCCGGGCGCGTGGACGCCACGGTTAATGACAGCTTGTCGTTCCTCGATTTCAAAAAGCACCGGCCCGATGTCAAGGTCAAAATTGCCGCGACCGACTCTTCCGCAGGCGCGCCTTCGGCGATGCTGATCCGCAAGGGCAATCCGCAGTTGCAGGAAGCTATCGACAAAGCGCTGGCGGATATGAAAGCTGACGGAACCTACATCAAAATTTCGGATAAGTATTTCGGCAAGGACGTTTCCCGCTAATGTTGCTCCGCGTGTTGAATGCCGGGGCGTTGCATGTGTCCAGGCTGGACGCTGAACGCGCAACCGGCGCTGAAAAATGACGTTA
>JAIRRE010000217.1 GCA_031256125.1 Burkholderiaceae bacterium | reverse complement strand
CGCAGGCAAAGAGCCTTTGGGGCTGCCAATCTGGCGCCAACGGTCGCGCGCGCGCAGTTGCGGGTGCGCCCACACGCCGGCCATGTCATTGACGCTGGCATTGGCGATTTGCGCAGCTTCCAGCTGCTCGGTGACTTGCGCCAAAGTCAGCGCGGCAAAAGCCTCGACGATGATGGCCCGCAGCGCATCGCGGTTGGCGGCGCGGCGCGAGTTGATCGCAAAACGCTCATCTGCGGCCAGTCCGGGTTGGCCCAGCACCTGATTGCAAAACGCCTGCCATTCACGTTCGTTTTGCAGGCCCAGCATGACGGTGCCGCCATCACCGACCGGAAATGGCCCGTAGGGGTAGATGGTGGCGTGAGCCGCGCCCGTGCGCGGCGGCGGCGGAGCGCCCTCGAAGGCGTAATACATCGGGTAGCCCATCCACTCGACCATGCTTTCGAGCATCGAGACGTCGATGCGGCTGCCCTGGCCGGTTTTCTGGCGCAGCAGCAGAGCGTTCAGGATACCGGAATAGGCATACATGCCGGCAGCGATGTCGGAAATGGAGCAGCCGGCCTTGGCGGGCGCATCCGGCGAACCGGTGACCGAGACAAAGCCGCTTTCGCTCTGGATCAGCAGGTCGTAGGCTTTTTTGTCCTGATACGGGCCGCCCTCGCCATAACCGGAGATGTCGCACACGATCAGCCGCGGGTGGGCCGGGTGCAGCGCATCGAATGACAGGCCGTGCCGCGCCGCCGCGCCGGGGGCGAGGTTTTGTACCAGCACGTCGGCGCTGGCCAGCAGGCGTTCCAGAATGCCCTGCGCCGCCGGGTGCTTGAGGTTGAGCGTCAGGCTTTCTTTGGAGCGGTTGGTCCACACGAAATGCGATGCCAGCCCCCGCACTCGCTCGTCGTAGCGGCGGGCGAAATCGCCTCCGCCGGGGCGCTCGATCTTGATGACGCGCGCGCCCATGTCGGCCAGTTGCCGGGTGCAGAACGGCGCGGCGATGGCGTGCTCGAAGCTGACTACGGTAATGCCCTCCAGCGGACGGGGAGCGACGGCGGCGGTGGTAGCTGCGTTCATGCCTGGAACTTCAATTCGGCGCGATGGGCCAGCGTGCCATCTTGTCCAGCCCACAGTTCGGCCTGACCGGGGCCGGTCACGCGGCCAGCGACCTGAAACGGCGCGGGGGCGATCAGCGGGCGCAGGCCGCGATAGGCCAAGTGCGTGAGGCGCGCGCCGGGATGCGCCCGGCCAAAGGCGGCCACCATCCGGGTGGCGATCAGCGGGCCGTGCACCACCAGGCCGGGATAGCCCTCTGCACCCGTGACATAGGGCAAGTCGTAATGGATGCGGTGGCCGTTGAAGGTTGCGGCGGAGTAGCGGAACAGCAGCACCGGCGTCGGCTCGACCGTTTCCTGCCATTGCACGGCGTGAGCGGCGGGCACCGGATCGGTGCCGGTGAGCTTGGGCGGCGAGGGCTGGCGGTAAACGATGTCCTGTTCCTCGTCAATGGTCAGTGCGCCGCCCTGCCAATATTGGTGGCGCACGGTGACGAACAGCAAAGAGCCGGTGCGGCCGGTTTTTTCCTGCACGCTGGCAACGGTGGAACGGCGCTCGGCGGGCACGCCAACAACCAGCGGCGCGCGCCATTCGATGCGCCCGCCGGCCCACATCCGGTTGCGGTCTTCGGCAGGCGGCAGGAAACCCCCGCGCGCCGGGTGGCCGTCGGTGCCCAGCCCGTCCAGCGGCGCGGTGACGATGAAAAAAGTCCAGTGCCATAGCGGCGGCAGCGGGTCGCCGGGCTGAAGCGGCGGCCCGCCCAGCGTGGCGGCCACGCGAGCGGCCAGCACCGGGTCGAGCGTCTCGGCGACGGTTTCGGTGCGGCCTGTCCAGTTGGCCGGGTTGGGAGAGTTCATGACGGGGTTGTGTCGATTAGACAAGGCTGTGCGAGAAGGGTGGTTCGGGCAAATTTGGATCAGGCGGCCAGTTCGGCGACTTCAGCGGCTGGGGCTGTTTCGGCCAGCGTTGCCAACTGCTCGGCGCTGTCGCCCAGCAGCAGATCGAATACGGTCAGGCGCTTGAAATAGTCGCCGACCTCCAATTCGTCGGTCATACCCATGCCGCCATGCAGTTGCACCGCGTATTGGCCGATCAAACGGCCCGCCCGCGCGACCTCCAGTTTGGCGGCGGCGATCATCCGGCGGCGCTGACGCTCGTCCGGCTCGGAGAGCGCCGCCACGGCGACGTAGGCCATCGACAGGCCCATCTCCCGCGCCACCGCCATTTCGGCGATGCGGTGTTGCAGCGCCTGGAAAGCCGCCAGCGGCTGGCCGAACTGCCGGCGTGTCTTGAGGTAATCGGCGGTGATGTCCAACAGCCGCGCCATCGCGCCCGCCGCATGGGCGCACAGCGCCGCCGCGCCCCATTGCAACGCCAGCGCCAGCGCCGCGCGCACCGTCTCGCCGCGCGCCAGCACGGCATCGGCGGCAACGGGGGTTTGATCGAAATCGATGCGCGCGCAGCGGGAACGGTCCAGCGTGGTGGTTTCGGTGACGGTAGCCCCTGGCACATCGCGGGACACCAGCAGCAACACCGGCTCCCGGGAAGCGGCATCGACCGCCGACACGATCCACGCTTGCGCGGCGGCGGCGTGCCAAACCAGATCTTTGCTGCCGTTCAAAATCAGCGCCGCGCCGCGCTCGGACAGGCGGCAGATTTCGGGTTCGGTTGCATAGCGGCGGCCCGGCTCCTGATACGCCAGCGTGACAATGGCCTCGCCCGAGGCGATGCGTGGCAGCCAGTGGCGCGCGGCGGCGTTGCCGTGCTCGCCCCAAGCTCCGCAAGCGCCGATCAACGTCGCCCCGATGACGCCACTGGCAATTACCGGCTCATCGACCAGCCCGCGCCCTAGCTCCAGATGCACCGGCAGAAGGCTGTCGGGCGGCTCGCCGAAGCCGCCGTATTCGGCGGGAATGGTCAGGCCGGTTACGCCCAATTCGGCCAGCGCCTGCCACGCGGCCCGATCGAGACCGCCCTGCCGCGCGCGACGTTGGGCGTGGGTCCAGTTTTCGGCGACCAGCCGCTGCAAGCTGTCGGCCAACATGCGCTGTTCCTGGCTGTATTCAAAATCCATGTCGCTATTCCTTAGCCGAGAATCATGCGGGCGATGATGCCCTTTTGGACTTCCGTCGAACCGCCGTAGATGGTGGTTTTGCGCATATCGGCGTAACCCGCGCCGGTGGCGCTCAGTTCGCCGTCCGGGCCGTGCCAGGGGGCGTCGGCTTCCAGCCATTCGGGGTCGTAGGGCCAGGCATCGGGGCCGGCGATTTCCATTTGCAGCTGCGCCAACTGCTGCTGGATTTCGGAGCCGCGTATCTTGAGCACCGATGCCTCCGGCCCCGGCGCCGCGGCGCCGCGCGCGGCCGCCACGCGGAGCAACAGCATTTCCAGCGCCATGACATCCACTTCGACGCGCGAGACCCGGTCGAGAAAGCGGCTGTCTTGCAAAATCGGGCGGCCATCGGAACCCCGGGTGCGGGCGGCCAGTTCTTTGAGCGCGCGCAGTTCGCGGTGGCAATGGCCCAGACCTGCGATGCTGGTGCGCTCATGCCCCAG
Source organism: Burkholderiaceae bacterium (assembly GCA_031256125.1). Taxonomy (GTDB): domain Bacteria; phylum Pseudomonadota; class Gammaproteobacteria; order Burkholderiales; family Burkholderiaceae_C; genus Ottowia. The sequence continues at coordinate 2,614 of JAIRRE010000217.1, read as the reverse complement.
CAGGTATTTGGCGTAAGTCCAGCCCTTGCCAGGCTCGCCCACGATGTTGTTGGCGGGCACGCGTACGTTTTCCAAAAATACCTCGTTGACATCGTGCCCGCCGTCGAGCGTCTTGATGGGCCGCACCGTGACGCCGGGCGTGCGCATGTCGATCAGCAGCATCGAAATACCGGCCTGCGGCTTGACATCCGGGTCCGTGCGCACCAGGCAGAACATGTGGTCGGCCCATTGCGCAAACGTGGTCCAGATTTTCTGGCCATTGACGACGTAGTGGTCGCCGTCGAGTTCGGCGCGAGTTTTGAGCGAAGCCAGATCGGAACCAGACCCCGGCTCCGAGTAACCCTGACACCACCAGTCATCGACCCGGATGATGCGCGGCAGCAATTCGCGCTGCTGCTGCGGGCTGCCGTATTTCATCAGCACCGGCCCGATCATGGCCAGCCCAAAAGGCAGCAGGCGCGGTGCGCCGGCGGAAAAACACTCGACCTCGAAAATCAGGCGCTCGATGGCATTCCAGCCGGTGCCGCCGAATTCCTCCGGCCACGTGGGCGCGCCCCAGCCGTGATCGGCCAGCACGTGGTGCCAGCGCACGTAATCGTCGCGCCGCAAACGCTGGTGGCGCATCACCTTGGCGCGGATGTCGGCGGGCAGATGGGTGGCGGCAAAGTCGCGCACCTCCTGCCGGAAATGGCGCTCCTCGGGCGTCCAGTTCAGTTGCATGGTTTCGGTTCTCCTGCGGGACTTGTGGGATGGTAGTAGCCCCCGCAGCCGCCACAATCTGCCTTTGACTAACCCTTGCTTTTGCAATCAGGAATGGCCCATCGCGCCCATGTGGCGGACACTGTGGCGATGGTCTTTCCTTACCTCACCAGAGACACCATGACCCAACCCGGCACTCCCGCGCCCGTTGGCGGCGCCGATCTGCACTACCGGCAGGCGCTCGACCAGGGGCGTTTTCTGATTCAGCGCTGCACAAGCTGCGACCGCGCCATTTTTTATCCGCGCATGGTCTGCCCGCATTGCGGCGCGGGCGAGCAACAACTGGCGTGGGAACAGCCGAGTGGACACGGCACGGTGTATTCAACCACCGTGGTGCGCCGCAAACCCGAGGCCGGCGGCGACTACAACGTGGCGCTGATCGACTTGGCCGAGGGCGTGCGCCTGATGAGCCGGGTCGAAGGCATCGCCCCCGCCGAGGTGCGCATCGGCATGGCGGTACAGACCAAGATCGTCACGCAGGACGGCGGCCCGTTGGTGGTGTTCACGCCGGAAGGAGGGCGGCATGACGGCTTTCGTTGAGCGCGATTTACGCGCCTTGCGCGGCGCGGTGGCCGTTGCCGGTGTAGGCCATGCGGGCCTGGGCCAGGCCAACGGCTACACCGAAATGGAGATTCTGGTGCAGGCGGCGCAGCGCGCCGTGGCCGACGCCGGCCTGACGCTGCGCGACATCGATGGCATTTGCACCGCCAGCGTCACTTCGCCCATGTGGGCGATGCCGGTGATCGAGCATCTGGGCCTGCGCCCGAGCTTCATCGACTCGACCATGCTGGGCGGATCGAGCTTCGTGGCCCATTTGATGCCTGCCATCCAGGCGCTCGCATCGGGGCAGTGCAACGCGGTGCTGGTGTGCTACGGCAGCACGCAGCGCACCTCGACCGTCAGCCGCGCCGAAATCGCCAAGGCGCGCAAACACCTGGACCCGCAACCCTACGAAACGCCCTACGCGCCGCTGCCGCCCTTGAGCGCCTACGCGCTGGCGGCGGCGCGCCACATGCACCAGTACGGCACCACCCGCGAGCAATTGGCCGAGGTGGCGCTGGCCGCCAGCCGCTGGGCGCAACTCAATCCCGAAGCGCAACGGCGTGACCCCATCACGCTGGAGCAGATACTGGCCGCGCCGATGGTCTCCGACCCGCTGACAGTACGCGATTGCTGCCTGGTCACCGACGGCGCCGGCGCCTACGTGCTGGTGCGCGCCGACCGCGCGCGCAGCCTGCCGCGCCCGCCCGTTTATGTGCTGGGCAGCGCCACCGCCGTGTGGCACCGCCAGATTTCGGCGATGCACGATCTCACCGTGACCTCGGCGCAGGAATCGGGCCGCCGCGCTTTTGCCATGGCCGGCGTCACGGCAGCCGATATCGACGTGGTGGAGCTGTATGACGCCTTTTCCATCAACCCGATCCTGTTTCTGGAAGACCTGGGCTTTTGCCAGAAAGGCGAAGGTGGCGCGTTCGTTTCCGGCGGCCGCATCGCTCCCGGCGGCGCGCTGCCGGTCAATACCAACGGCGGCGGCCTGTGCTGCGTGCACCCGGGCATGTACGGCGTCTTCATCATGATCGAAGCGGTGCGGCAATTGCGCGGCGACTGCGGCGCACGGCAGATCAACAACGCCAGGCTGGCGCTGGTGCACGGCAACGGCGGCACGCTGTCGAGCCAATCGACGGCTATCCTCGGCACGGCCGAAACACTGTGAGGCGCACACTGTCATGAACTTCGATCTGTCGCAAGAGCAAACTTCCATCGTGCAAGCCGTGCAAGCCGTTTGTGCCCGGTTCGACTGGGCCTATTGGGACCGGCTGGACGTTGCGGGGGAATTCCCGCACGACTTTTACCG
>JAIRRE010000140.1 GCA_031256125.1 Burkholderiaceae bacterium | reverse complement strand
CGACCAGCCCCACCGCGCCCAGGTGCGCCAAGGCGCCGTCTGCAGCGCCGACGACCGCCGGCGTGCCCGCGCTCAGTCCGGTGGCCGCGGCGTAGCTGGGCTGCAACCCGCGCACCATGCTGGCAGGCTCGACGCATTCAGAGAAGCGTGCTTCGCTCACGCCCGCCGCCGCCAGTAGTTCGTAATCCCAGTCGCGCCTAGCCATATTCCAGGCGCCAGTCCCCGATGCGATAGCGCGGTCCACCACGCGCGTGCCATAGAGCCGCGACAGGATGTACTCTTTAATCGAAACGAAGCGCGCGGTTCGCGCATAGAGATCGGGCGCTTGGTTCTTGAGCCAGAGGATTCTGGACAGAAAGTACATCGGGTGTAGCGCGCAACCGGTGCGCGCCCGCACGTCCTCGTTGTCCAGCCGTGTTTTGAGCAGGATATTTTCTTGGGCCGAACGCTGGTCGGCCCAAATCAGCGCCCGGCACAACGGCCGGTCCTGGGCATCGAGCGGCAAAAAGCTTTGCCAGATGCCCCCGAACACAATCGCCTCGACGCCGGAGGCCGCAAGACTGGCGCTCTCGACCAGCGAACCGATGACTTTGACTACGGCCACCAGCACCTCGTCCGCGTCCTGCTCGACCCAGCCAGGTTCGGGGTAATAGCACGGGTACGGCGCGCTGGCCTGGGCTGTGAGCGTGCCGTCGGTCGTGCACAAAATAGCTTTGGCGCTCGAAGTGCCGATGTCAATGGAAATGATGTGGGACTTGCCGCCCTTGAGGTGATGAATCATCCGCGCCATTTCTCCTCCCGCTTGCAAAGCGGGAGCGGAGCCCGCAACAGGGGAGGGTATTAAACCGCTCCCCATCCGGGGTTATTTTTGTCCGCGCAGTTTCGCCAGTTCGGCTTCGATGTCCTTGACCAGTTGGGCATGGGCCGGGCTGGAGGCGGCGAATTTGTCGATCACGGGCCGCGCGACTACGCGCATACGGGCCAGTTCAGGCTCGCTGATGACGTTGACTTGCATCCCCTGGGTTTTGAGCTGCTCCAGGATACGCGCACTTTCGGCACGGGTGTCTTGGCGCTCGTAATCGCGCGCGGCGGCGGCCGAGGCCTTGATGGCGGCCTGTTCATCGGGGTTGAGGGTATCCCACCACTGCTTGCTGGCCAGCACGATGAAGGGCGTATAGACGTGGTGGCTGATGGTCAGGTACTTTTGCACCTCGTAGAACTTGCTCGATTCGTCGGTGTTGATCGGGTTGTCCTGGCCATCGACGGTGTGCGATTCAAGCGCCGTGAACAGGTCCGAGAACGACAGCGGAATCGCGTTGGCGCCCAAACTGTTGAACAAGTCGATGTACATCGGGTTTTGCATCACGCGCAGCTTCAGGCCCTTGAAGTCCTCCATCTTGGTGATGGGACGCTTGGAGTTGGTGATATCGCGGAAACCGTTCTCATTAAAGACCAGGCCCACCAGACCCTTGGCTTGCAGCTTGTCCAGCAGCCTCTGGCCGATCGGGCCGTCGAGCACCGTGTCGGCCTCCTTGTCGTTGGCAAACAGGAAGGGCAGGTCGAACACGCCGAAGTCATCGACGATGCCCACCAGCGTGGTGGTCGAGCCGGTCATCATTTCCTGCGCGCCGCCGATCAAGGCGTTTTGCATCTGGATGTCGCTGCCCAGGCTGGCGCTGCCGAAGGTCTTCATGTTGAGCTTGCCGCCGGTGCGCTTGGCTAGGTCGGCCGCCATAAAGCGCGCCGCGCGACCCTGGTTGCTCTGTTCGACCAGGCCGTAGCCGAAGCGGATGATGTGCGGCGAGTAGGTGGCCGCCTGCGCGGCCGATACCGCCAGGGCCGCCGCGCCGACGGCCAATACGGCCAGCAGGGCGCGTAGAGGTTTGATGTGGGTGAGCTGAAATGGCTTCATGGACTTTCTCCTTAGGTTGGAAAACAGTTTTTTAAGTTCAGTGGAACCACCCCAGCGGAACGGTAATGAATTGGGGGTAGGCCACGAACAGGAACACCAGCAGCGCCTCCATCAGCAGGAACGGCCACACGCCGCGCGTGGCGCTTTCCAGCGAGATTTTGGCGACGCCGCAAACGGTATTGAGTACCGTGCACACCGGCGGGTGAATCAGACCCAGGGTGCCGACCAAAATAAACATCACGCCAAAATAGGTACCGTCGATGCCGGCCTTGGTCACCAGCGGTGTGAGCACGGGGCCGAGCACCAGGATGGTGGGCGTCAGGTCCATCACGCTGCCAATGGCCAGCAGCAGCGCCATCACGGCAGCCATCAGCAGGCGCGGGTAGCCCATCATGGGGCCGAGCAGATCGCTCATGTGGGCTGGCAAATCAGCCAGCGTCACCATGTAGGACGACACGAAAGCCGCAGCGGCCAGGAACATGACCATGCTGGAAGTGCGCGCGGCCTTGACGAACAAATCAAAGAGCTGGGAGAACTTGAGTTCCCGGTAAACGAACAGGCTCACCGCCAGGGCATAGACGGCCGCCGCCGCCGAGGCTTCGGTCGGCGTGAACCAGCCGAAGCGCAAACCGCCCACGATCAGCACCGGCAACGCCAGCGCCCACAGCGAATCGAGCAGCGCGCGGCTGCGTTGTGCCCAACTTTCGCGCGGCGGCATGACGACGTTCATTTTGCGCGCCAGCAGCCACCAGACAAACACCAGGCCGCCCGCGCGCATCAAGGCCGGCACGATGCCGGCCATGAACAGGTTGCTGATGGAGGTGTTGGTGGTGACGCCGAAGATGATGAAGGGCATCGACGGCGGCACGATCGGTGCGATCACGCCGCCGGCGGCTATCAGGCCGGCCGAGCGCGGCACCGGGTAGCCGTGGTCACGCATCATCGGGATCAGCAGGGTCGCCACGGCGGCCGTGTCGGCCAACGCCGAACCCGAAAAAGATCCCATCAATAGCGTGGCGGCAATCGCCACGTAGCCCAGCCCGCCGCGGATGTGGCCCACCATGCTGGAAGACAACGTGATGATGCGCCGCGAGATGCCCCCGGCGTTCATGATTTCGCCGGCCAGAATGAAGCAGGGCACCGCCAGCAGCGGGTAAATATCTGCGCCGGCCAGCATGTTCTGCGCCACCAGTTGGGCGTTGAAGAAATCGAGCTGGTACATCAGCGCGACGCC
>JAIRRE010000128.1 GCA_031256125.1 Burkholderiaceae bacterium | reverse complement strand
GGCGCGGCGGCGCTGACGCTGCCACGCCGCGCCCGGCGCTGGCGCGCGCTGCAACGCGAGCGCGTTGCCCACGCGCTGCTTCTGGAAGGCATGGCGCAGCAATTGGCCGGGCGCTATTTACGCGGACGCAAAGCGGCGGAAGCAGCCTTGGCGCACACTGGGGTTGATGAAGCCGCCGCGCGTGGCCTGGATGCGGGTGATGCCGCCAGCGCCGCCATGCTGTCGTCGCTGGCGCATTTGCTGGCCGCCGAAAGCGCGCACGCGCTGCAAGACCAGGCCACGCGCGACACGCATCTGACCGCCGCGCTGCAAACGGGCGCCAAGAGTGGTTTGCCGCCGGAGGTGCGTGAAGGCATTACCTTGCGCGCCGCTTACTGGGCTTTGCACGACCGCGATCCCGAGGCTGCGCTGACGCGCCTTGCGGAGTTACCTGTCGGCGCGGTACGGCGCGCGGCGGCGCTGCGACTCAAACTCATGGCCGCGCAAAAAACCGGGCGGCACGCCGAAGCGCTGGAAACCGCGCGCCTGCTGGCCAAGCACCGCGCTTTCTCGCCCGCTGCCGCCGCCAGCTTGATTCGCGGACTGACGGGTGACCTGATCGCGTCTGTCCACGATCCGCAACAGTTGCAAACTATCTGGCAATCCCTGAATCCCAACGAACGCGCCATGCCGGATCTGGCCTTGCGCGCCGCGCAACGGCTTGTGGCTCTGGGTGGAGATGCGTACCAGGCGCGCTTATGGCTGCGCGCGCCGCTGGCTGCGCTACTAGACCATCCCGATGTTTTCGACATCCGGCAACGCGCCCGCCTGATCGGTGCGCTTGAACGCAGCTTTGAAAGGTCGTCCGAACAAGCCATCGACCCCGAATGGCTGGCCCGCATTGAGGCGGCGCAAACTGCCCATCCTGCCGACGCAACGCTGCAATATCTCACCGGCATGGTGTGTCTGCACCGCGAGTTGTGGGGTAAAGCCAAAGCGCTGCTGACGCAAGCCGCGCGCGGTCTGGATGGCCGTATTGCCGCCGATGGAGCGGACGCTCCCGACCCTGAAATCGCCGCCCTACGCCGTCGCGCCTGGCGCGCTCTGGCGACACTTGCCGAGCGCGAGGGCGATGCCGCCACCGCCGCCCAGGCGTGGCGTCAGGCGGGGCGGGGGTAAAAAGAAAAATCAAGGCGCACGTTATTTCGCCATTTTTGGTGATGGCTGCGCGCTACAGCAGCATCTCAAAGCGGCGCAAAAGCCCACTTCGCGGTCATACATGTCGGTTCTGTGCGGGGCGCGGTCATATCCTGTACGAACCAACCGGCGATGCTGGCCCCAGCCCAAGGGTGTCTTTTTGATGTATTGCATAAAGTCGCAGGCGTGCTACTGCTCCATATTGCAGGCGCCGCCGCAGTCGTCGGACTGCGGAACGTCGTAAAAGCTGCGTATCTTTTTATACGGCGCGATCTTTACGTCAGCAACGAAAGACAGCGCAGCGATGGGTACGCGGACAGAGTGAAATCCGTATATAGCGAGGGGATGATTCACTAAGTGAGTGCCACCCCTTAGAAGGGGAGGAACGGGCCGCATATTTGACGAGCGGCAGATTCAGAAAGTAAGCGTCAATCAAGTGATCGTGCTAAGATGCAATATGTGCGGTAGCGCACACTTCAACTTCATGTAGTGGCGTTCGTCTGTCTGCGCGAACCAACCAGATATTGGAATAATTCAGGAGATCATTACATGGCACAAGATACTACGGATAACGACAACACGACGGAAACCATCCAGGTCACAGGGATTTCAGATCCCGTACCTGGGTACCCGGCGAGTAGTCTTTACACCCTCGACCTGACGCCCACTTACTACGGCACGCTCAGCGCACCGCTAGATCAGGCCAGTGCTACTCAGTCAGCCGAGACGCTGCAAGTGAGCATGAATGGTGGAACCACCTGGGCACCGGTAACCGATGTCGAAATCAATCCCAGCACGGGCCTTACGACGTGGAGCTACACCTACGGCGCTCCCTTCCAGCCCCTGTCCTACGGCAACACCTACGACCTGGAACTGCGCGTTGTGAATGGGGCAGGTAACGTCGTCGGCTCGGTGCTGGATCCGCCTTATACGCCGACCCAGGGCATGACCATCAACAGCACCTTTACGCCGGACACCGGCGGGTCGGCCAACCCTGGGATCACGGCCACCGCCCAAAATGGCGGCAGCGCCAGCACCGGCACACTGGGCATCAACGGCACCCTCAACGCGCCGCTAGAGACCGGTCAAAGCCTGGAGATTCTGGATAACGGCACGGTGGTAGCCACGGTTCCCGCCGCCAACGTTACCGGCACCAACTGGACTTACACCCTCACGGGAGTGGGTGAGGGCAATCACAGCCTTACCGCCGAGGTCGTCAATGCCAATGGCTCGATGGGCACGCCCTCGAACACGCTGTCGGTGATGGTGGACAACACCCCGCCCAGCGAGGCGGTGACGCTCACGGGGCTGGTGAACCTGGCGACCGGTGAGACGATGTCTGGCTGCTGGGACACGACCGGCCAGACTGTGGCAATCAGCGGCATGTTGAGCGGGCCGCTGGCCGACGGTACTAAGGCGGGTGTGTCGGCCGAGACGCTGCAAGTGAGTTTCGATGACGGAAGTACCTGGACCAATGCGACCGTATCCGGGACAGCGTGGCTTGCCACGGGCACATTGCCAGCGACGGGGGCCAACACCGTGGAGGCGCGTGTCATTGACGCCGCAGGCAATGCCGAGACTCCGGTGAAGCAGACAGTCACGGTTGGTAACCAGACCCCGACCAACTCTTGCAATAACGGCCCCAGCAATTCTTGCAACAACGGACACAGCAACTCTTGCAGCAACGAGCACAGCAGCAATTCTTGCAGCAACGACCACAGCAGCAACTCTTGCAGCAACAACTACAGCGGCGTCATCGGAAACAACTTTAACTGCGCCAACATCGGCTGCACCAGTCATGTTCCCGATTTGCTGATTCAGCACTGCGGCCACGTGATCTGATCCGGTGGGCGCGCGCGCGAACACAACGCACGTTTGTGTTCGCGCCGCCTGCACCTTATTCCGGCGGGGCAATGCAGGATAAATGCAACGCCGTGGCAAGCCTGAATAGCGGGTATTACTTTTCCGCATTCCGGGGCGTGTAGGCTGCTCGCATGATGCGTACGGAATGCGCCGGGCATTCCATGCACAACCGACCCGTCAAGCAAACACGCCTGCCGTCTCTTGCATACGGCTGCTGACCTCGCCCAGATGGGTCAGGGTGTCGCCCCAGGTGGTTTCCATTTGGGTGAGTTTTTTGAAGTAGTGGCTGCCGGCGTATTCGTCGGTGACGCCGATGCCGCCGTGCAGTTGTACGCCGGTCTGGCCAACGTAGCGCAAGGCTTGGCCGAGTTGCACTTTGGCGCGCGAGGCCGCCTGCCGGCGCTCAGCCTCCGGTTCGCCGAGCTTGAGGGTCGCGTAATAGCTCATACCACGCGCCAGTTCAAGCTGCATCTTCATATCCGCGACGCGGTGACGCAGCGCCTGGAAGGTGGCAATGGCGACGCCAAACTGCTTGCGCTGGTTCATGTAATCAACGGTCATGGCGAGGAATTTATCCATCGCCCCGGCACCTTCCGCGCACAAGGTGGCGATGCCCACGTCCACGGCCCAGTTAAGCGCCGCCAAGCCGTTGGCGGTGACGAGGGTGGCCGGGGCGTTGTCCAGTTTGATGTCGGCAGCGCGCGCGCCATCCCAAGTCGGGTAGCCCCACGCGCCCGCGCCTTTGGCATCACGTTCGACGAGGAATAGCGCGAGCTTGCCGTTCAACTGTGCCGGAACCAGCCACGCCTGGGCCTGGTCGCCTGCGGGCACGAGGTTTTTGACGCCGGTGACGGTGTAGGCATCGCCTGTTTTTTGAGCTGTGGCCTCGCATACGTCGAGGCGGCAACGGGCCTTGCGTTCCTGGTGCGCAAGTGTGACCAGCGCTTCGCCGCTGGCAATTTTGGGCAACCAGGTTTGTTTGACGGAATCGGGCGCGTAGCGCGCAAGGGTGCTGCTGACCAGCAAGGTTTGCGCCAGTGGTTCCAGCACGATACCGCGACCGAGTTCTTCCATAACCACCAGCGCCTCGACCGGGCCGAGGCCCAATCCGCCGTGCGCCTCGTCGATGAGCAGACCGGTCAGGCCCAGTTCGGCCAGTTCACCGTAGGCCGCGCGGTCGAATCCGCCTGCTTGCGCAATTTTGCGCCGGCGGTCGAAGTCGTAGCCTTTTTCTACCCAGCGTTGCACCGCCTCGCGCAGTTGCTGCTGGTCTTGCGTGAAATCGAAGTCCATATCCGTTTGCTCCTGGTGGTGTATCAGCCCAGTACGGTCTGCGCGACAATGTTGCGCTGGACCTCGTTGGAACCGCCGTAAATGGTGGTTTTGCGGTAATTGAAAAAGCTGGCTGCCAGCGTGGCGTCCGCCAGATCGCCACCCGGGAAGACGGGAAGCCCCAATGCACGCGCGGCCTGGTCGCCCTGCCAGCCCGCGTCCATGGCTTCGCGGATGGCGGGCATGGCAAACGGCCCCGCGGCCAGCATCATCAGTTCGGTGTAGCGCTGCTGGATTTCGCTGCCCTTGATTTTCAACAGGCCTGCCAGGTCGAGCGGATTGCGCCCGCCTTTGACGGCGGAAAGCACGCGCAGCACCAGCATTTCCAGCGCCACCACGTCTATTTCCAGCAGCGCAATCTGGTCACGAAAGCGCAAGTCGTCCCACACGCCCTCGGCCTTGGCGATACGTTTAAGGCGCTCCAGTTCGCGCTTGGCGCGGTTGACGTCGGCGATGTTGGTGCGTTCGTGGCTAAGCAGCAGCTTGGCATAGGTCCAGCCCTTGTTTTCCTCGCCGATCAACTGATCGGCGGGCACCTCCACGTTGTCGAAGAACACGTCGTTGACCTCAACCTCGCCGTCCAGAAGCTTGATGGGCCGTACTGTTACGCCCGGCGACTTCATGTCCAATAGCAAAAAGCTGATGCCCTGCTGCGGCTTGCCCTC
>JAIRRE010000103.1 GCA_031256125.1 Burkholderiaceae bacterium | reverse complement strand
ACTGCACCCCAAATGTTCGCCCGCCCATCTTGCCTTTGACGGTTCCCGGCCCCAACGGACGCTGATTGCGTGCCGTCCAGGGATGGTTTTTTGTTGTTCGCGTTTTCCTGATTACTTTTTTCGCCCGCGCAGCGATGCGTGCGTGCGTTCGTTCACAAGGTCTGTTCATGCCATCTGCCAAACCCCACAAACCCGTCCCGAAGTCCGCCGCCAAACCAGCCGCAAAGCCTGTGACTAAATCGCCGGCCAAGGATGAAGACAAGAAAAAAACCATCACCCTCAGCGCCAAAACGGCAGCGAAACCGATAGCCCAAGCCGCAGCCAAACCTACCGCAAAGCCGGCGGCGAACACCAAGTCCGCGGCCAAACCAGCCGCGGAAACCGCAACCCAAGCCGAAACCAAGACCAAAGCCCAAACGCCCGGCAAGGCCAAGGCCGCTGAAAAATCCGCGCCCGCCAAATCGGCGCCCCAAAAATCCGCCAAGAAGCCTAAGGCCAAGGGCGGCAAGGGTAAAAAAGACAAGCGCGATCTGGCTGTCGACGATGCCGATTTATCCAGCATCGAGCCTGAACTGGAAGGCGAGCCGGAAGCTGCGCCGGCCGAAAAAGTCAAGCCGCTGCGCATGAAGCTCAGCAAATCGAAGGAACGCGCGCTGATGAAAGAGTTCGGGCTAGACGAGACCGTGCTCACCCCCGAAGAGATCAGCACCCGCCGCGCAAACCTGAAAGCGCTGCTCAAGCTTGGCCGCACGCGCGGCTACCTCACTCACTCGGAAATCAACGACCACCTGCCCGACAAGCTGGTCGAAGCCGAGACGCTGGAAGCAGTGGTCACCATGCTGGGCGACTTGGGCGTGGCGGTGTATGAGCAAACCCCGGACGCCGAAACGCTGCTGCTGGCCAACACCAGCGGCGGCGCGGCCACTGAAGAGGAGGCTGAAGAAGAGGCCGAGGCGGCGCTTTCCACCGTCGATTCTGAATTTGGCCGTACCACCGATCCGGTGCGTATGTACATGCGCGAGATGGGCACGGTGGAGTTGCTCACGCGCGAGGGCGAAATCGAGATTGCTAAGCGCATCGAGGCCGGGCTGATGGCGATGATGGAAGCCATCAGCGCGTCGCCGGCGACGATTGCCGAAATCCTGCAAATGGGGACCGACATCCGTGAAGGTAAGGTGGTCATCTCCAGCATAGTTGATGGTTTTTCGGATTCGGATGAGAACGACGACTTCGTGGCCGAGGAGGACTTCGACGAATACGACGAGGACGACGAGCAAGGCGGCGCCAGCAAGGGCATGACCAAAAAGCTCAACGAACTCAAGACCGAGGCGCTGCGGCGTTTCGACCTGATTGGCGGCCTGTTCGAGAAAGTGCACCGCATCTACAACCGCGAAGGCTGGGGCACGCCCGCGTATGAGAAGGCGCAGCACGCGCTCTCGCGCGAGTTGATGACGATCCGCTTCACCGCCAAGACCATCGAAAAGCTGTGCGACATGCTGCGCGGCCAGGTGGACGACGTGCGCCGGCACGAACGCGAATTGCGCCGCATCATCGTGGACAAGTGCGGTTACCCGCAGCCGATGTTCATTGCCGAGTTCTCGGGCCGAGACAAGGCCGGCAACCGTGCGCCCTCGCAACTGCTCAACCTCACATGGATCGAGCAGCAGGCCGGGATGGGCAAATCCTGGAGCGCCGTCATGGCACGCAATATTCCGCCAGTGCAGAGCTTGCAGCAAAAGCTCATCGACCTGCAAGCGCACGTGGTGGTGCCGCTGGAAGAACTTAAGGCGATCAACAAGCGCATGAACGAAGGCGAAGCCAGCTCGCGCGACGCCAAGAAGGAAATGATCGAGGCCAACCTGCGGCTGGTCATCTCCATCGCCAAAAAATACACCAACCGGGGTTTGCAGTTTCTGGACCTGATTCAGGAAGGCAACATCGGCCTGATGAAGGCGGTGGACAAGTTCGAGTTCCGGCGCGGCTTCAAGTTCTCGACCTACGCCACCTGGTGGATTCGGCAGGCCATTACGCGCTCGATCGCCGACCAGGCACGCACCATTCGCATCCCGGTGCACATGATCGAGACCATCAACAAAATGAACCGCCTCTCGCGTCAGCACTTGCAGGAATTCGGCTTCGAGCCTGACGCGGCGCTGCTGGCGCAGAAGATGGATATTGCCGAAGACAAGATCCGCCAGATCATGAAGATCGCCAAAGAGCCGATTTCCATGGAAACGCCGATCGGCGACGATGACGATTCGCACTTAGGCGATTTCATCCAGGACGACAGCACCACCGCGCCCGCTGAATCGGCGGTGCAAGCGGGTCTGCGCGACGTCGTCAAGGACATTCTGGATACGCTCACCCCGCGCGAGGCGAAGGTATTGCGGATGCGCTTTGGCATTGAGATGAGCACCGACCACACGCTCGAAGAAGTCGGCAAGCAGTTCGACGTGACGCGCGAGCGCGTCCGCCAGATCGAGGCCAAGGCGATCCGCAAGCTCAAGCACCCCACCCGCTCGGAAAAGCTGCGCACCTTTGCCGATCAGTTGCGCTGATAGCGTGCCGGGCCGGTTGGGGTTGAATAGATGTCTTGTCAAGGGGTGAGCGAGCAACCATTTTTCAGTATGGTGATTATCAACAGCCCTTATCAAACTCATTACGCCTATTGATTTTTTAGCTATTAATTCAATAGTATTTCAATCAGGGTAAGGGGAGGCTGTGGCGTGTGGAAGTCGAAGACTTGTCCACGCCTTTAAGGCGATGGAGGCGAGGCTCCGCACCCTGCGGCCGCAACGCGGTCGTTTTGCCTTCCTCCCTTCCTCAGCGCGTTGAACATTTTACGGGCACAATCTTTCTTTTTTCCGCCTTCTGGGGGTATAGGCCGGATGCACGATAGACGCCTATTCGCAGACATGGTGGACGGGTTAGGTCCCGTCATCAAATAAGCCAAATGCAGCAGCAGCCAAGTGAATTGCCCCCAGAAAAGCAGCAGCGCTATTGTTGTGACGCGTGGCTAGGGCATGTTAACACTAATGACATCTAGACCCAAAAGTGGCTTATGCTTGCGGCCATGTAATTAAACACCGAACAATTCAAAGCCATCGAACCATGGCTGCCGCGCCAGCGCGGCAATGTCAGTGTGAGCAACCTGCGGGTTCTCAACGCCATCCTGTATGTGGCAGCCAATGGTTACAAGTGGCGCGCATTGCCTGAGCGGTTTGGCAATTGGCACACCATCTATACGCGCATGATGCGCTGGAGCCGTGCTGGCGTAATGGATCGCGTCTTCGAGCAATTGCAGCGCCAGCGCTTGATGCGTGTGCGCATCGAATCGGTGTGTCTGGACTCCCCCATTGTGAAAGTTCACCCCGATGGCACGGGAGCGCGTAAAAAAACGGACCCAAAGCCCTTGAACGTAGCCGGGGAGGTTGGAGCACCAAGATTGATTTGGTTGCCGCAGATGATCGCAATGTCATCACCTGGAGCCTGACGCCCGGTCAGGCAGGCGATGCCCCCGAGGGGCGCCAACTCATCAAAC
>JAIRRE010000073.1 GCA_031256125.1 Burkholderiaceae bacterium | reverse complement strand
ATTGATGATTGGGAACCGCACGACGGACTGCAGCAGCAGCCCCATTAACTCGCGTAGCCAGTGTCGTATTTACTTGTGCTACAGAAACTGGTTGGCGTCTCTCCTGCGGAGTACATGCTCCATGGTGCGCGAGTGTACCGACACCGTATGAGCAGTTACCCGCTGGATCGTTGTAGTGATGCATTTTCACGCCCTCATAGCGTCGCAGCGCAGTATAAGCCGCCTGACTCGGACGCGTACCCGCGTTTGCTGTGGGCTTTTCGTTTGCCATTTACCAGCCTTTCATGAAGTTAATATTTGCGTGGTTTTGCGTGCGGTCGGCTTCGGCGATCAGGTCTAAGTCGTGTTCGATCACCAGCACCTTTTGGCCGCCATCTGCACCACACAGCGCTGATGTGCAGGTGTTGGTTCCCCTTAATCACTCTTATTCAGAGTTGCCCTGACAAGAAGCCGCAGCCGTAACCGGCGGCAGTACGGCCACTGCGGGCAGATGGGCCGCGCAGTTTTCGCAGGCCACCAGCGTCAGTCCCGCCAAAGCGGCATAAAACGGGGTCGCGGCGCGTTGGCTGACGCGCGCGGCGAATGATGGCAACCAGGTCAACAAATGCGTTTTGAGAAAACGCGCCGCTTCCCTGAGTTCGCCCCGCTCCAGCAGCAAAGCGACAAATTCCAACTCGGTCACCAGATGGTCGTCAGCGCGCTGCCGCCAATCGGTCACTTGTAGCCCGTGGCGGCGATAGAAGGCGCGCACCGCGAAGGTCGGCTCTTGCAGCATCAGGTGGTCTTCATCGCGCCACACCGATTCATTGGGCGATGCGCGCAGCGCATAGGTGAGGTAGATGGCGGCAAAGTCCACGGCCAAATCGTCCTCGCTGGAAGCGGGAATCAACGCTTGTTCGTCGTCGTCACAGGGCGCGCCGGAGAGCGCCCGGAGCGCGGCTTGCATGGCGCGCAGCCAAGGATCGTCCGGCGCCACCAGCGTCAGCGTGGCCGGAAAACCGCTGGCATAGAGCGCAGTCAACACTTGCGGGGATCGCTCGGTTGTGTGCAGCCAAGCCAGCGCACGCAAATCCTCGGCCGCCAAGCGCGGCCACAAATCAGCGCCGCCGCGTTCGGCGGGCTGCTGCGCGTCATCGGTCATGACGTGGCCGTACTGACGTCGGCATCGGTACCTGGAAGCGGCGGACTGTCATCGACATCGCCACGTACCGGCAACTCGCAAGCCGGTCCGGTAATGCCGCCCGCCACGGGGATGCACCCATCTTCGGGCGGCGTATCCACGCGGCCCTTGGGATGCGCGATGAAAACGATCGAGGGGTCGGTCAGCAGCGGGCTGGCCATATGTCTGACCTGCCGCACGGGCACTTCCTTGCCTTTGACCATAGCCTTGGTGTCCCAGGTGCCGGCGCGCAACTGGTCGATGGGGCCGATGTCGAGCACGCGCATCATGCACGCGGCCACGCAATACGGTTTGCGGCCCGCTTCCTGCTCGTCGATGCACATGTTGCATTTCTTGACGATGTTTTCCGTCGGGTCGTACTGCGGCGCGCCGAAGGGGCAGGCAGCCTGGCATCGACGGCAGCCGATGCACAGCGTGGAATCAATGTCCACCACGCCGTTGTCGGCGCGTTTCCAGATGGCACCGGTCGGGCAGGACGGCACGCAGGCCGGTTCGGCGCAGTGGTTGCACGACATGTTCACCTTGTAGGCGAACACATCGGGGAAAGTGCCACCTTCGATGTACATCACGTGCCGGAAGCGCGGCCCCGGCGGCAGGCCATTCTTGTCCTTGCACGCCATTTCGCAAGCGCGGCAGCCGATGCAATCGACGGTGTTGTGGATGAAGCCCATCTGCATCGCGGGCTTGACCGGTTCGTAGGTGGCAGCGTCGCGGCGCTCTTGCGCGTACTTCACGCGCGCTTTGGCGTCTATGCCCAGCTTGTTGATGACGATTTTTTCAGGCATGGCCCAAGCCTCCTACATATCGCGGCGGAACACCGCCGACCGGGCCACCGCCAGTTCATCCCAGCCGGGCCGATACTCCAGATTGCTCTTTTTGATCTGCACCAGCACAGTGTTGTACGCGAACGCGCCCGACGGGCTGGGGTTGTCCAGCGTCAGGAAGTCGGGATTGCCGGCATGGTCGGTGCCGTTGCTGTCCGGGTCCATCCAGGCGCCTTCGTACAGCACCAGCACGTTGGGCAAAACGCGCTCGGTGACATAGGCGGGCACGACGACTTTGCCGCGGTCGTTCCACACCTCCACGATGTCGCCGGTGCGGATACCGAGTTTTTTCGCATCGCTGGCGTTGATGGTAACTTCCTGCGTGTAGGTTTCGCGCAGCCACGGGATGTTGTAGAAGATCGAATGCGTGCGCCAGCGCGGGTGCGGGCTGACCAGATGGAACGGATACTTCTGCGCCAGCGGATGTTCGAGCCATTCAAACGGCTCGATCCACTTGGGAATGTAGGGTATCTCGTAGCCGAACTGGGTTTTGGTCCAGTCGGTGATGCCGGCCAGATAGGTTGAGAAAATTTCGATCTTGCCGGAGGCGGTTTCAAACGGCTTGCCCTTGGCGATCTGGTCACGGAAAGAGACATACGGCTCTTTCAGGATGAACTTATAGACACCGTGTTTCTTGAAGTCTTCCCACGACATCGTCACACCCTGGTCGCGCCGCACCCTGCCATCCCACCAGGCTTTGAGGTACGCCTCGTCCACCGCATCGGGGTTCTGGAAGTAGCTGCGGTCGGCGCGCGGGTTGTAGCGCTTGCCCAAGTCCTTGAGGCTGGTGTCGAGCGCTTCGAGCCGGTAGCTCAGTTCGGTGAAGACTTGAAAGTCGGTCCTGCTTTCGCCCAGCGGTTCGATGACCTTGGGCCGGTGGATGTAGTAGTGGCCCTTGTACCAAGGCAAGGCGGTATCGTGGCGTTCGAAGTGGGTGGCAATGGGCAGCAAATAGTCGGCCCAGATGCCCGAAGGAGTGATGGTCGCGTCCATGCACACCACCAGTTCAAGCTTTTCGATGGCCTTGATTTCCTGATTGATGTTGGTGAGCTGGTTGAACCAGTCGCTGCCTTGCCAGAAGATGCCCTTGATGTTGGGAATCGTGCCGTCGAGCTTGTCCTGGCGCGGCCACAGGCCGATTTCTTCGCGCTTGACATTGGGATAGTTGAGCACACAGTGCGCCCAGCGGTCGGATTTGATGGAGGCCCACCACAGATTGGCGTTTTCGTCGTAGGGGTAGGCCACGGCCTCGGTGTGAAAGGCATGGCCCACGCCTTCGGCGCAACCACCCAGAATGCCGACATTGCCAGTCATGGCCTGGAGCGCAGCGGCCATGCGGTTGTATTGCTCGCCGTGGCTGGCGCGGCCCGGCGCCCACGATGCCTTGAGCGCCGCCGGTTTGGTCTTGGCGTACATGTCGGCCAGCTTGCGAATGTCCGCCGCCTTGACGCCGCAGATTTTTTCGGCCCATTCGGGCGTCTTGGGCGTGTTGTCGTATTTGCCGAGGATGTAGTCCTTGAAGTTTTCTTTGCCTTCGTATTTCTTGGGCAACGTACCGGCATCCATGCCCAGCACGAACTTGTCGATGAACTTCTGGTCTTGCAGGTTGTTGGTGAAGATGTGATGGGCCATCGCGGCCATCATGGCGGCGTCGGTGTTGGGCTTGATCGGAATCCACCAGGCGTCATAGGCGGCGGCCGAATCGGTAAATTGCGGATCAATCACCACGAACTTGCAGCCGCGCTGCTTGGCCAGACGCATGTAATAAAACGTGTTGCCGCCGTGGAAGGTGTAGGCCGGATTCCAGCCCCACATGATGATGAGCTTGCTGTGCGCGAAGGCGTCGTCTTCGTTGCCATCGTTGATGGTGCCGTAGGTCATGCGGCTGGAAAACGTAGTGCCCTGGTATGAAGGCACCGACCATGAATTGGTGCGGCAGCCGAACATGCCCAGAAAGCGCGCCAGCAGACCCTCGATCTGATCGCTTTTGTGCAGCACACCGTAGCTGGCGCCGGCATAGGCTTGGTCGAGCAGCGCAGTGGGGCCGTAGTCTTTTTTGATCTGCACCATCTTCTGGGCGATCTCGTCAAGCGCCTGATCCCAGCTGATGCGCTTGAACTTGTGCTCGCTGCGCGCGCCGACCCGTTTCATCGGATACAGCAGGCGTTCGGGCGAATACAGGCGCGTGCGATAGCTGCGCCCACGCAGGCAACCGCGCAACTGGGGTTCGATTTCGGTGTCCTTGCCGTAACTGCCGCCGAGCTGATACGAACCGTTGTCGGTAGAAAGGCGCACGATTACGTCGCCCTTCTTGTGCGCCACCAGCATGTGGCGCGAACCGCAGTTGTGCGCGCACGAAGTGACCACAGTGGTCAGTTGATCGTCGGTGAAGTAAGGCTCGTAGGCAAAGGCATGGGCTTCTTCGGGCTTGAGCGCAGCCCCGATACCGAGCGCTGCGGCGCCCGTACCAATGCCGACGATTTTCAGAAAGTCACGCCGCTGATAACCGCTGCCCGTCCGATCAAGGCTGTCGTTAACACTCGGAAAGCGCGGCGCCGATCCCCCGGACGATGTTTCAGGCCAATCGTTTTTCATTTCTTTTCTCCTGGGCTGGAAGCGGCAGGAGCTGCCCCCGATGCTCCTTCGTCCGGCACGATACCCTGTGCTTCAAGGGGGCTGACGGCCTGGAGCGGCCCGACGCCGACAAGGAAACGCGCTTCGGATTGCGTCGGGCGGTTCTTGGCCCAGGAGGGCGTTTCAGTCGGCATGTTCGGCCACTGATGACGGGGGAGGGGGTAAATCACGCGATACCAGGCGCGGCCGCCGTGGCAGCCGTAGCACACGTCGCCGCCGTTGGGCTTGACGGCAAGCTCCTCGATACCTCTGGCGTTGAGGTAGTTAACCTGATGCCGTACGGTGCGCTGAATGAAATGGCAGGCCCGCACGCAATTGTTCTGGAATAAAGCCTTGTTCTGCGGCCAGGGACCGGGCAGCCCCATCACGGGCCAGTTCATTTGGCCGTGGCACTTCAGGCAAGTTTCTTCCGGCACCACTGTTTTGCGCAACGTAACGTCGGACTGCGCGGTGGCCGAACTGCCCGATGCCTGGTCTCTGGGGTCGCTGCCCTGGTGGCAGGTATTGCAGTGCAGGTTCATGACCTGCTTGGCGTACGGCATGACCAGATGCCGGCGATGAAAAGTTTCCTGATCGCCCTGGTAGGTGGAAAGCTGCTCGTACCAGGCTTTGACATCGGAAGCCTTGAGTCCCGCCAGCGAAGTCTGGCGCACCGACGGCTTAAGCACTTCGGCATGACATGCCAGGCACTGCTGATCGGTCGCCTTTTCAATGGCAGGCTTGAAATGGAGGGGATCGTATTTGGCTGCCTGATAACTCGTCGGCGTCGTACTCGATGCTGTCGAGACGGGAACCGATGCAGGTAACGAAGCCGCTGACGCCGCGGGCATTGGCGGGGGAGAAATGGCATTCTTGCAGCCAGCCCCAGCCAGGGCGACAAACAAACTGCTAGCCAAGATATACATCAATCTGGGCCATAAAGCTCTCATAAGACTTGCTCCCAGAAATCAACCAAAATGGGCACAACCTTCGGAGGCGATGCCCACATTGGAATTGGGCGACCATGCGGTCATCCAATCCCAATGTACTACTACTTACTTGTTGCCAGACATGCCACCCATGCCTTGCTGACCGGACATGCCGTTCATGCCAGACATGCCTTCTTGACCGGACATGCCGTTCATGCCAGACATGCCTTCCTGACCAGACATGCCGGACATGCCGCTCATGCCTTCTTGGTTGGCTTTCTTGGCCTTATGGTGCTTGTAGTGCTTGTGATGCTTGGCCTTGTGGTGGTGCTTGGCCTTTTCACCGGACATGCCGCTCATGCCTTCCTGACCAGACATGCCGTTCATGCCGGACATGCCTTCTTGGCCGGACATGCCGTTCATGCCGGACATGCCTTCTTGGCCGGACATGCCGTTCATGCCCGACATGCCTTGCTGGCCGGACATGCCCGACATGCCTTGCTGACCGGACATGCCGCTCATGCCTGACTGTTGCGCCATGGCCGGCAAGGCAACGCCAAGCGCGGCAGCCATGACCGACAGACCGAGAACCTTACGAATAACTTTCATGAAATAACTCCTGTGTTGAGGGAACTTGACGACATCCGGGGCGATCAATCACCCCCTCTGCCTGTCGGCAGTATCATAAGCACCCACGAATGCAGGTGCCCACGATTCCAAACAGTCGCCCTGTCGTCCATGCGACAAGGCAACTTTATGAAGTAACGCTGAACACACTCCGTACCAAATAGCGCCGCTTCCCTCCAAACAACTTGTTTGGAAAGGGCACATCGACCGAGTTCTGGCAAAATTTTCCGCCCCAACTACGGGCAGCGGCTTGCGTCTTATGCTCCATACCAAGCTCAAGCGCGCCAACTGGCCGAGACCGATTCAGCATTGTCTTGCAAATAATCGCTGTAACTCCTTGCGTAAGATAGATACGATACGTGGGATGGGCGCTTCAACGCGCCGACATTTCTGTGATTGGCGACGCGCTGGCCGACGCATCATGCCAGCCACGCAGGTCATACGGATGGTTCATCCCCGGATGACGCAACGGCACCCACCAATTACCCGTGGCCGCAATTGACTCGACATTGCCGGGAACGGGCTTGTCAATACCATGCAGCGCACGCACCACCTGTTCTGGCGTGCGGACAGGCTCACTGCCTGGCGGAGCCGCATCGGGCCGCCGGTCCGGGTGCAAGCCAGCAACATACTCGCTCGTTTGAGCCGCTGCGCCCAGTCCAAAAACCATCAGACCAAGGGCGAAAAACCATCGGATACACATGACTGTCAGACCATTTGCTTATGGGTAGCTCAATTGCAGCAACATGTTGGCTGTGTCACAAGGCCAACATGCCGAAAGTAAAAACTCCCTTGACCCATACCGCCTTCTTTGGCGGTACTAGAACAGGATCAAGGCTGACACCTAGGATTGTCACTCTAATTGAGTGAGAAATACCAATACTGCATTGCAAATCGTATCTTTAGCGCCACACTATTTCAAAAATTGTTCAGTTTTGCCTCATTCCAGGAGGCGGTCGCGTAGTACGCCCTTGATCGCTGCCCCGGTGGGTGTGTTTGTGCGCGCTACGTCTTCCGGCGTACCTGTTGCCGCAATGCGCCCGCCCGCATCACCGCCGCCGGGGCCGAGGTCAATGATCCAGTCAGCTTCGGCAATCAGGTCCAGGTCGTGTTCGATGACCAGTACGCTTTGGCCGCCATCGACCAGGCGGTGCAGCACGCGGATGAGTTTTTCCACGTCCTGCATGTGCAGGCCGACGGTCGGTTCGTCCAGCACGTAAAGGGAGTGCGGCACTTTCTGGCCGCGCCGCGTTACGTCATCACGGACTTTGGCCAGTTCGGTAACCAGCTTGATGCGCTGCGCCTCGCCGCCCGATAGCGTGGGTGAAGGCTGGCCGAGCGTGAGGTAGCCCAGCCCCACGTCGCCCAACAGACGCAGCGGGTGGGCGATGGCGGGCATGGAGGCGAAGAACGACGCGGCCTCGTCCACTTCCATGCGCAGCACGTCGCCCACGCTTTTGCCGCGCCAAGTGACGGCCAGTGTTTCCGGGTTGAAGCGCGCGCCTTGGCAGACTTCACACGGCACTTTCACGTCCGGCAGAAAACTCATTTCGATGGTGCGCAAGCCCTGCCCCTCGCAGGCCGGGCAGCGTCCCTGGCCGGTGTTGAAGGAAAAGCGCCCTGGCCCGTAGCCGCGCGCCTTGGCTTCCAGCGTGTCGGCAAAAAGTTTGCGCACCGTGTCCCAAAAACCGATGTAGGTGGCGGGGCACGAGCGCGGCGTTTTGCCGATCGGCGTTTGATCGACTTCCAGCACCCGGTCGATGTGCGAAAAGCCTTCTAGCCCGGCGCAGCCAACCAGCTCCATGCTCCCGATTTTAGAGCGTCTGGCCTTGTCGTAATGCTGCACGCGGCGCTGCACAGAGGCCAGTAGCACATCGCGCGCCAGGGTCGATTTGCCCGATCCGCTCACGCCCGTGACCGCGACCAGGCGCTTCAAGGGCACGGCGGCGTCGATGTTTTTCAGGTTGTGCAGATGGGCGCCGCGCACGGTGAGCCAGTCCAACACATCGCCCTCTCTCGCAAGCGGGAGAGGGAGTGGAATGGGGCGGCGCGGGTGCAGCGGGTGGCACATGGCCTCGCGCAGATAGCGCCCGGTCGCCGAATCGGGCGCGGCCTGCACGTCGGCCACTGTGCCTTGGGCCACCAGCGCGCCGCCGCGCACGCCCGCGCCGGGGCCGATGTCGATCAGGTGTTCGGCGCGGCGGATGGTCTCCTCGTCATGCTCCACCACGACCAGCGTGTTGCCTTGCGCGGCCAGGCTGTGCAGGGCGTCGAGCAACACCTGGTTGTCGCGCGGATGCAGGCCGATGGTCGGTTCGTCCAGCACGTAGCACACGCCTTGCAGGCTGCTGCCCAGTTGCGCGGCCAGCCGGATGCGCTGCGCCTCGCCGCCCGAAAGCGTGGGCGCGCCACGATCCAGCGTGAGGTAACCCAGGCCGACTTGTTCGAGGAATTGCAGGCGGCTCTTGATTTCCGGGAGCAGGTCGCGCGCGATTTCCAGCTCGCGCCCTTGCAGCGTGAGCTGGTCGAACCAGCGGCGCAATTCCGCTACCGAAAGATGAGCAAGATCGGTAATGGCGATACCGGCGTCAGCCGGTTTCATACCCTCTCCCCGGCCTTCTCCCACAAGCGGGAGAGGCAGCAGAACGGCGCGCGCCACTGGATTCAGGCGCGTGCCGTGGCACGTGGGGCAGACCGTATCCGCCGCGTCATCGAGTTCCGGTAATTCCGGTTCGGCGAAAGAACGCTCGCGGCCATGCGCAGCGCCGTCTTTTTCAATCTGCGTATCGTCCAGCGCCTGACGCTGTTCGCGCGTGAGCTTGACGCCGGTGCCAACGCAATCGGGGCACCAGCCGTGCTTGCTGTTGTAGGAGAACAAACGCGGGTCCAGTTCCGCATAGCTGGTGCCGCACACCGGGCAAGCGCGCAAGGTCGAGAACGTCTCCACTTGCCCGATGCCCGCCGTGGAACCGCCTTCCGATAAAACTTGCGACAGGGCTTCCGCGCTAAAGCCATGCAGCACCTGCACCACGCCTTTGCCCAGTTCCAGCGCGCGCGCCAGCGCCTCGCGCAGCGGCGCTTCGCTGGCGGGCGTCACGGTCAGGCTCTGCACCGGCAGTTGGATGTCGTGTTCCTTGTAGCGGTCGATGCGCGGGAATCCGGTTGTCGGCAGGAACTGGCCATCGACCCGCAAATGGGTATAGCCGCGCGGGCGCGCCCAGTCGGCCAGTTCGGTATAGACGCCCTTGCGGCCCGTTACCAGCGGCGCCAGCAGGCCGATGGTCTGGCCGCGGTAGCGGGTGAGGATCTGCGCCGCGATGCGTTCCGGCGTTTGCGGGTGCAGCGCCGCGCCGTCGTGGATGCAGTGCTGCACGCCCAGCTTGACGTACAGCAGGCGCAGAAAGTGCCACACCTCGGTGGTGGTGCCGACGGTGCTCTTGCGCCCGCCGCGCGAGAGGCGCTGCTCAATCGCCACCGTGGGCGGAATGCCATAGACCGCATCGACTTCAGGTCGCCCGGCTGGTTGCACGATGCTGCGCGCATAGGCGTTGAGGCTTTCCAGATAACGCCGCTGCCCCTCATTGAACAGGATGTCGAACGCCAGTGTCGATTTGCCCGACCCGGAAACGCCGGTGATGACATTGAACTTGCCGCGCGGAATATCCACGCTGAGATTTTTCAGGTTGTGTTCGCGGGCGTGAATGATCTCAATGGCCGATGGAGCAGGTTGAGCGTTGAGCGTTGAGCGTTGGGTGTGAATCGCCGCCGGTGCCGGTTCTTGCACGCTGACCGTTGAACGCTCATCGCTTAACACCGTCACATAGTCCCGCAGCGCCTGCCCCGTGAGCGACGTGGGGTGCGCCATGATCTGCGCCGGTGCGCCTTGCGCCACCAGTTCGCCGCCCGCGTCGCCGCCGCCGGGGCCCAGGTCGATGATCCAGTCGGCGGCGCGCATCACATCCAGGTTGTGCTCAATCACGATCAGCGAATGCCCGGCTGCGATCAGCTTGCGGAACGCCTGCATCAGCTTGGCGATGTCGTCGAAGTGCAGGCCGGTGGTCGGCTCGTCGAACAGGAACAACTGCCCCTTGCGCGCGATGCGCTGGCCGCTGATTGCTATTGTTTTTGCAGCGTCCGCCAAATATCCGGCCAGCTTCAGGCGCTGCGCTTCGCCACCGCTCAAGGTCGGCACCGGCTGGCCGAGCGTGAGGTAGCCCAGCCCCACATCCAGCAACGGTTGCAGCGCCCGCAGCACTTCCTTGTCCTGCGCAAAGACTTGCACCGCTTCGGTCACCGTAAGCGCCAGCACGTCGCCCACGTTGAGCGCGCGTCCGGCGCGCTCGAGGGTGACTTCCAGAATTTCAGGCCGATAGCGTCGGCCGTCGCAGTCCGGGCAGCGCAGATACACGTCGGAGAGGAACTGCATTTCCACGTGCTCGAAGCCGGACCCGCCGCAGGTCGGGCAACGCCCGTCGCCGATGTTGAAGCTGAATTTCGCGTGGGTGTAGCCGCGCTGGCGCGCCAGCGGTGCGTCGGCAAAAAGCCGCCTGATGGCGTTCCACGCGCCGACGTAGCTCACCGGGTTGGAGCGCGCGGTCTTGCCGATGGGCGATTGATCGACGAAAGTCGCGCCGCTCAAATAGTCCGCGCCCAGCAGCCGCTCGAACGCGCCGGGCGCATCGCTCGCCT
>JAIRRE010000036.1 GCA_031256125.1 Burkholderiaceae bacterium | reverse complement strand
GCTCGCTTGGTCGTGCGTCTTGAGCGCCTTGCGCAGCGCCTTGCGGTCGTCGGCGGGCGCGCCTTCAAGCAGCGCGCGCAATCCTTGCGCGCGCGCCGGCGCAGTCGCCGCGTCGGAATCGTCGATCAGGCGCAGCGCCGCTTCGAGCTGGCGCTCGCGCGCCGTCACCGTGGCTTGCGAAACGGTGAAACGGGCCACGTCGTTCGGGGCCAGCGAGGGCGGCGTATCGCCGCTTTTGGCCATACGCACCACCATGCCGGCGGTGTCGGGATCAAGCTCTGGATGGACCGCCTCGGCACGCGCCCGGCTGGCTTTGACGGCTGCGGATGCCGCAACGCGACTAGCGCGGGATTTTGGGGAAACCTTCTCGGACATGGGAATTACTCATCCTTTCCATGATGCGTTTAGAAGCGGGACGAAATAGGCCACACGACCCCATTGTCGTTGAGTATCGCGTCCAGCGGCAAGTCGTGCGCCTCGGGAGCGAAATCCTCCAGGAAGCCGTTGGTATACCCCAACCCGACGGTGTAGGGCCGGGGCTGGAGCGCGGCCAGTGTGCGATCATAAAAACCGCCGCCATAACCGAGCCGGTGCCCGCCCGGTCCATAGCCCACGCAGGGCACGAACAGCAGCGTGGGCGCGATCAGTTCCGTATCCCGTGGCTTGGGGATGCCGTAGGCGTCCTCGGCCATCGGGCAACCCGGATACCAGGCGTGAAAGGTCAGCGTGCCATGTGTTTTATCCACCACCGGCAAGCCAATGCGGCGGCGGCGTGGTTGTTCCATCAGCTCGCCATCCTCCTTCCAGCGGTGCAGGGCTGGCAGCGGGTCGAATTCGCCTTTAATGGGCCAGTATGCGCCAATGGCCATGTCCGGGCGATCAAGCAACCAGACGCGCATCACCTCCTGCAACGCGGCAATGCGCGCCAAGCGATCGGGCATGTTCAAACGCGCCTGGAGCAAATATTCGCGCAAAATTTTCTTGTCAAATCCCATAATCGACGTATGCGTAATCAATTCATTTTGACACCGTTGGCCGCCGCCGGTATGGCGTACCTGGCGCTGCTGGGGATGGGCGTCGCGGGCCGCGCGGCATCCCAACCCCTGACCATGCCCGCGTCCAGCGCTCAGCAACAAATGCTAACGCCAACACCCGCGTCAGCGCAGACATCGGCGCCCGCGCCGCCGCCAATAGAAACCCCGTCCAACATGCCGGCCAGCGCAGCGGATAACGATGTCATTCTGGCGATGCACGCTGCCTTTCTGCGCAACGACCAAGCGCAGCTTACAACGTTATTGCCGCTCGCGCACGGCCACCCGCTGGAACCTTGGGCCGCGTATTGGGAATTGAAGGTGCGCCTGGAATCGGCCACGCCTGTCGAAGTACAGGCATTTTTCACACGCTGGGCGGGCACGTATCAGGAAGACCGTTTGCGCAACGACTGGCTGCTGATCCTCGGCAAAAACCGCGACTGGAGCAACTTCGCAGCCGAATACCCCAATTTCAGAATGCGCGACGACCCCCAAGTGGCCTGCTACGCCATCGCCATGACGGCGCTGCAAGGCGGCACGGTAAGCGCCGACGCGGCCGCGCAGGTGCGCAAGAACTGGTTCGCCCAGCGCGAACTGGACGACGGCTGCCTGCTGGCCGCGGGGGTGCTGCACCAGACTGGACAAATCACCGATACCGACCTCTGGCGGCGCGCCCGCGTGGCGCTGCAAGCCGGCCACCCGGATCTGGCACGGGCGGCGGCACAACTGGCCGCGCCGCAGGCCGATATGGACGTGGCGCAAATCCAGAACAGCGCCGTGCGCTACCTGTACGGCAGGTCACTCGCGCAATGGCCGCCAGCGGTGCGCCAGCAACTGGCGGCGCTGGCGCTGATCAAAATCGCCGCGCAAGACCCCGATCAGGCCGCCAGCCTCATGGCGCGCTGGGCCTCGGCGCTGCCGCAAGAAGCGCGCAACTGGGTCTGGGGCGCTATCGGCGAGGAGGCGGCCCTACACCTTTCCGACACCGCACTGGGCTATTACGCCCACGCCAAGCAACCTGCCGATCTAAACGACAACATGCTGGCCTGGCAGGCGCGCGCCGCGCTGCGGCAAGGCCAATGGCACACCGTGTTGACCGCCATCGACGCGCTACACGGCCCGGCGCGGGAAAAGCCCGAGTGGATTTACTGGTCGGCGCGCGCCCGCATGGCGCTGGCGCATTCGCCCGCCGACAAACTGACCGCGCGGCGCGATTTAATGCGCATTGCTGGCATGGGAGGTTTTTACCCAAAACTGGCGCTCGAAGACCTCGGCGGCCTCACCATCGCGCCCCCCCCGCCGGCACCGCTCACCGCCGAGGAAAAAAACGCTGCGCGCAACCATCCGGGCCTGGCGCGCGCGCTGTTGATGATCTCGCTGGGAATGCGTCCCGAAGGCGTGCGCGAATGGAATTATTGGACCAACCTAGCCACCCCCGGCGGCATGAGCGACCGTGAGCTATACGCTGCCGCCGATTTGGCTTGCCAAAACCAGGTCTGGGACCGCTGCATCAACGCCAGTGAACGCACCCGCAGTTTCATGGACTACAGCCAGCGCTTTCCCATGCCTTACCGCCGTGCGGTGCTGGCTGCATCGTACGATGCGGGCATTGATCCAGCCGCTGTCTATGGACTGATCCGGCAGGAAAGCCGCTTCATCACTGTCGCCCGATCGGGTGTGGGCGCATCGGGCCTGATGCAACTCATGCCCGCCACCGCGCGTCTGACGGCACAGCGCCTAGGTCTAGCGTACAACCCCGGCCAGTTGCAAGACCAGGCCACCAACCTGCTGCTGGGCACCAGTTACCTCAAGCAATTACTCGATGGCTTCGACAGTTCGCTTCCCTTGGCCACCGCCGCCTATAACGCCGGCCCGCGCCGCCCGCGCGCTTGGCGGCTCGGCCCTACCCTCGAAGGTGCGATCTGGATCGAAAACATCCCCTTCAGCGAAACACGCGGCTACGTCAAAAAAGTCTTGGCCAACACGACCGACTACGCCGCCATTCTCACCGGTCAGCCCCAATCGCTGAAAAACCGCCTCGGCCAAATCGGCCCGCCGCCTGTGGACGCCGACATCCCCAGTCCGGGGTTGCCATGAGATTCGGCTTGGGCGTCAAACGTTAGCTATCGCCTCATTTCTCAGCCGTTAGCAACCTTTCGTGGCCTGCCGCCGAGGTGTCCGTTTTTGCGAGAGCTGATGGCTTTAGCCGGACTCCGCGCCCGGCCTCCGGCCGCGCCAAGCTGCGCAGCCATCCATTGCCTGGTGCCAAATTGACCCGCCATCAGGCCAGGCACGTACATGTCGGCATTGATCCTGGGCCAATGCA
>JAIRRE010000334.1 GCA_031256125.1 Burkholderiaceae bacterium | reverse complement strand
TCGACGCGCTCCACGGTGTCGATGTCGCTGTGCAGGTAGCGCACTTTCACGCCGTTGTCGGTGAGGTATTCGGTGAGCTGCTCGGCCATGCGCTTGGTCAGCGTGGTGATGAGTACGCGCTGGCCCTGTTCGGCGCGGGTGCGGATTTCCTGCAACACGTCATCGACCTGGTGCGTGGCCGGGCGCACTTCCACCGCCGGATCGACCAGGCCGGTGGGCCGCACCACCTGCTCGACTACCTGGCCCGCGTGCTGGCGTTCGTAGTCGCCGGGCGTGGCGGAGACGAAGATCGCCTGCCGCATACGCTGCTCGAATTCGGCGAACTTCAAGGGCCGGTTGTCCAGCGCCGAAGGCAGGCGAAAGCCGTAATCGACCAGCGTTTGTTTGCGCGAGCGGTCGCCGTTGTACATGGCGTTGAGCTGGCCGATCATCTGGTGGCTTTCGTCCAGAAACATCAGCGCGTCTTTGGGCATGTAGTCGGTCAGCGTGGGCGGTGGGTCGCCGGGCCGCGCGCCCGAAAGGTGGCGCGAATAGTTCTCGATGCCCTTGCAATGCCCGACCTCGGCCAGCATTTCCAGGTCGAACCGGGTACGCTGCTCCAGCCGCTGGGCCTCGACCAGCTTGCCTGCACCGGTCAGTTCCTTGAGCCGCCCGGCCAGCTCGGCCTTGATGGTTTCGACCGCGCGCAACACCTGCTCGCGCGGCGTCACGTAATGGCTGCTGGGGTAGATGGCAAAGCGCGGCACCTCCTGCCGCACGCGGCCGGTGAGCGGGTCGAACAGTTGCAGGCGCTCGACTTCGTCGTCGAACAGTTCGATGCGTACCGCCAGCTCACTGTGCTCGGAGGGGAACACGTCGATGGTGTCGCCGCGCACGCGGAATGCGCCGCGCTCGAAATCGACATCGTTGCGCGTGTACTGCATCCGCACCAGTTGCGCGATGGCCTCGCGCTGGCCCAGCCGGTCGCCCTTGCGCAAAATCATGCGCATCTGCATATAGGATTCGGGCGAGCCGATGCCGTAGATGGCCGACACGGTTGCCACTACCACCGTGTCGCGGCGCTCCAGCACGCTCTTGGTAGCCGACAGGCGCATCTGCTCGATGTGGTCGTTGATGGCGCTGTCCTTTTCGATGAACAGGTCGCGCTGCGGTACGTAAGCCTCGGGCTGGTAATAGTCGTAGTAGCTGACGAAATACTCCACCGCGTTTTTGGGAAAGAACTCGCGGAACTCGCTGTAGAGCTGCGCGGCCAGCGTCTTGTTGGGCGCGAACACGATCGCCGGACGCCCCAGCCGCGCGATGACGTTGGCCATGGTGAAGGTCTTGCCCGATCCGGTCACGCCCAGCAGCGTCTGGAACGCCTCGCCATCGCGCACGCCTTCGGCCAATTGCGCGATGGCCGTGGGCTGATCGCCCGCCGGCGGATAGGGCTGATAGAGCCGGAACGGGGAATCGGGGAAACTGACGAACTCGCCCTGGGGTTGCTCCGGCAGCGCTGGCGCGGCCCTGGCTTTGCGGAAAGAGGTTTTGTTCGGAACCGAAGCAACCGGCGAAGCAGCGCGCGAAGTCATTTACGCATTGTGGCAGCCGCTACGAAGGTCTGCCTACAATCTGCGCCATGCTTGATTCCCTGCTGCTGCGCAAAGACTTGGAGGGCGTGCTGGCGCGCCTGCAAACCCGTAAATCGCCCCAACCGTTTCTGGACGTGGCCGCGTTCCAGGCACTGGAGCGCGAACGCAAAACCTTGCAAACGCGCACCGAGGAATTACAGGCCCAGCGCAACGCCACCAGCAAGCTGATCGGCCAGCGCAAGGCCAAAGGCGAAAGCGCTGACGAGGCGATGGCGCAGGTCGCCGCGCTCAAAGACGAACTGGATGCATCCGCCGTGCGGCTGGATACGCTGCAAGCCGAACTAAATGCGCTGCTGCTGGCGGTACCCAATCTGCCGCACGAAAGCGTGCCGGTCGGTCCGGACGAATCGGCCAACGTGGAGGTGCGCCGCTGGAACCCTGACGGCCAGGGGCCGCGTGTGTTCGACTTTCCGGTCAAAGATCACGTCGATCTGGGTGCGCCGCTGGGGCTGGATTTCGAGACCGGCGCCAAACTTTCGGGCGCGCGCTTTACCTTCATGCGCGGCCCGGTCGCCCGCTTGCACCGCGCACTGGCGCAATTCATGCTCGACACGCAAACCCGCGAGCACGGCTACATCGAGTGCTACACGCCCTACATCGTCGGCGCCAGCGCATTGCGCGGCACCGGCCAGTTGCCCAAGTTCGAGGCCGACCTGTTTGCCGCCAAAAAAGGCGGGCAAGAAGGTGAAGGCGAGCCGATGTACCTGATACCGACCTCGGAAGTCACGCTGACCAACTCCGTCGCCGGACAAATTCTGGCCGAGGGCGATCTGCCACTCAAACTCACCGCGCACAGTCCGTGCTTTCGTTCCGAAGCAGGCAGCGCCGGGCGCGACACGCGCGGCATGATCCGCCAGCACCAGTTCGACAAAGTGGAGATGGTGCAAATCGCCCACCCCGGCCACAGCTACGAGGCGCTGGAGGAAATGGTGCGCCACGCCGAACACGTGCTACAAAAACTGGAGCTGCCGTACCGTGTCGTGCTGCTTTCCACGGGCGACATGGGTTTCGGCTCGGCCAAGACCTATGACCTGGAAGTGTGGCTGCCCGCGCAAAACGCCTACCGCGAAATTTCTTCGGTCAGCAACTGCGAAGCATTCCAGGCGCGGCGCATGCAGACGCGCTTCAAAAACGCGCAAGGCAAGAACGAACTGGTGCACACCCTCAACGGTTCGGGCCTGGCGGTGGGCCGCGCCCTAGTCGCCGTGCTGGAAAACCATCAACAGGCCGATGGCAGCATCAGCATCCCCGATGCGCTGCGCCCCTTCCTGAACGGCCTGCCCGTGCTGCGCCCCTGATAGAATCGCACGCTTCACCACACGCGGAAAGATGGCAGAGTGGTCGAATGCGCCGGACTCGAAATCCGGTTCAGGGGTTCTCCCCTGACGAGGGTTCGAATCCCTCTCTTTCCGCCAAGATGTCGCAACCGGCTAAAAATTGAGCCAGGAACGGCAACCAGATTGACCGGTCTGGCTTGTCGATAGCTGTACCGTATTGCTCCCTTCTTTTGAATTGATTGGCGCAGGGTAAGCTGCGCAGGGCGTGTCATCCAATCTGGCAAGCGCTCCATTATCAGCACAGTGGCTCAAAATTGCTTTAGCGCGAACACCAAACCGAACGCGCATCACGCCAGCTTGGCAAACAAGCGTACATGATCTGTGTTTGTTTGTCGAGTACTTCTTGCTTTAATAATTTATATATAAAATAATTAAGCAAAAATCTTCCGGGAACTTATTCATAAATAGGTAGATTGGCGATTGCTACTGCATCATAAAAAAGGAACAACTGGAATCTATCCAATCGTCAGGGATGCGACATGTGGAATCCCGCTTTGCCGCAGCCATTTCCGGCATGTGGTGTAATTTCCCGATGACCTTGCCCTCAGCCAGCCCACTGTTCCAGCGCGTTGCCCTGGTGGGCAAGCATTTCGACCCGGCGGAAGGCGGCTCGGGCGGTGATGAGGCGCGCGCCGCCGCGTGCAAGACCATCACGGATATTGTCCAATTCTTGGCCGCTCAAGGCTGCGCGGTACATTTGGAAGAGCGCACCGCGCAAATGACGGGTATCACGCAGTTTCCGGTGTTGAACGTACCCGGCATCGGTGCGATGTGCGAGCTGTGCGTGGTGGCCGGAGGCGATGGCACGATGCTGGGCGTGGGGCGCGAGCTGGCGCGCTTTGGCACGCCATTGATCGGCATCAACCAGGGGCGGCTGGGGTTCATCACCGACATTGCATTGGGGCAATACCGCGCGGCTCTGCCGCGTATTCTGGCGGGCGAATATGAAGAAGATTTGCGCGGGCTGATTCAGGGCCAAGTGTGGCGCGCGGGCCGCATGGTGTTCGAGGCGTATGCGATGAACGACGTGGTGGTCAATCGTGGCGCGGGCACCAGCATGGTGGAGTTGCGCGTGGAGGTGGACGGGCATTTCGTGGCCAACCACCGTGCCGACGGCATCATCGCCGCCACGCCCACCGGATCGACCGCCTATGCGCTCTCGGCGGGCGGGCCGCTGTTGCACCCGCAAGTACCGGCGTGGACGCTGGTGCCGATTGCGCCGCACACGCTGTCCAACCGGCCCATCGTGCTGGCGGCCACGTCGGAAATCGTGATCGAAATCGTTTCTGGCCGCAATGCCGCGGCGAGCTTTGACACGCAATCGTTCGCCACCCTGCAACAGGGCGACCGCATCGTAATGCGGCGTTCGCCGCATCGCGTGCGTTTTTTGCACCCGCACGGTTGGAATTATTACGACACGCTACGCCAAAAACTGCATTGGAACGAAGGGAGCGCGCCTGCATCATGAGCCTGCGGCATTTGACTTTGCGCGATTTCGTCATTGTGCCGGCGCTGGATGTAACGCTGGACGCGGGCTTCACGGCGCTGACCGGCGAGACTGGCGCGGGCAAGTCGATTCTGGTCGATGCGCTGCAACTGGCGCTGGGCGGGCGCGGTGACGCGATTTGGGTGCGCGAAGGCGCCGACCGCTGCGAAATCAGCGCCGAGTTCGACGCGCCGCCCGCCGCCAGCGCCGCCGCGCAATGGTGCACGGAGCAAGGCTTTGAGATCGAGCAAGGCGACGCCCTGCTGCTGCGCCGCGCCATCGACCGCGCCGGCAAGAGCCGCGCCTGGATCAACGGCTCGCCGGCCACGGTGGCGCAACTGCGCATGCTGGGCGAGTGGCTGCTGGACATCCACGGCCAGCACGACTGGCAAGCGCTCACGCGCCCCGCGTCGGTGCGCGGCCTGCTGGATGCCTATGCCCGCATCGACACCGCGCCGCTGGCCGCCGCCTGGCACGCCTGGCAGACCGCCGGGCAGACGCTGGACGAGGCGCGCGCGGCGCAGCAGCGTTTGGGCGAAGAGCGCGAACGTTTGCTGTGGCAAATTGGCGAAGTGGAAAAACTCGCTCCCGGCGAGGATGAGTGGGAAGATTTGAATTTGCGGCACGCGCGGTTATCGAACGTGCAAGCGCTGATCGACGCGGCGCAAACCGCCGCGCAGGCCATTGAAGGCGGCGAGGATGAGGGTAATGCCGGCGCCCTCTCCCTGCTGACGCAAGCCGCGTCGGTGCTGGCGGCGCAGCAAGGTATCGAACCCGAATTCGCCGACGCGGCTGGCGTGCTGGAATCATGCGCGGCGCAGTTGCGCGACGCGGGCCACGGTTTGCGCGCGTATCTGGGCCGCGCGGAAACCGACCCCGATCAACTGGCTACGCTCGATGAGCGCTTGGCGCAATGGCTGGGCCTGGCGCGGCGCTTCCGGCTCGCGCCCGAACAACTGCCGGCGCAATTGGCGCAGTGGCAAAGTGAACTCGCCCGGCTGGATGCACAAGCCGACTTGGCCGCGCTGCAAGCGCAGGCTGAAAACGCGCGCACAGCGTGGCACGCCATCGCCGAGCAAATTTCCGCGGCGCGCGCACAAGCCGCGCCACGCCTGTCGGCGGCGGTCACGGCAGCGATGCAGCAATTGGGCATGGCAGGCGGCCGGTTCGAGGTCGCGCTCATTCCGCAAGACAAGCCCGCAGCGCATGGCCTTGAAGGCGTGCAATTCCTGGTCGCGCC
>JAIRRE010000124.1 GCA_031256125.1 Burkholderiaceae bacterium | reverse complement strand
CCGACGGTACTGGAGGACGCGGGGTTGCTGCTGGTCACGGACTGGAGGACATTGCTCACCGCGTCGGTAACGCCGTGAACGGCGCTGTTGGTTAAGTTGGAAATGCCGGAACCGCCCGTCAAGTCGCTGCCGACAGACTCGGTTACGCTGGTGACCGCACCAATGACTCCACCCAAAATATCACTTAATGTAGTGCTCATTTCTATTCTCCTAATTAAAATAAAAACGCAACAAATTACTACAACCCAAACACTCTGTTTCGTCCACCACTATCTATGGAAAGATGAAAAACAATTTTGAGTGTCAATATTTTATAAGTGTACAGCAGTAGCCCCATATCAACTCGCAACAGATGGCGAGCAGATGGTATTCCATACCATAAACCGGCACATCCGTTGTTCTTTTGCCACGTTTTACCGGCATTTTGTTTCTTTTTGTTACAATTAGCGCTTAGCCAGCACATCGGTCATCCGCTTGGCATATGCGGAACCGATTCCTATTGAGGCTTGGATTGGCAGGTATTGCATCCCTTGACGTATGGTTTGAATAACCGGGAAATGGGCGCGTTTGGTAAGGACGGCTTCCCACCGACAAGCCCGGAATCGCAAGAATCGCAGTCGCATTGTCCAGCGTTGCGGGCAGTGGCCCCCTACGCGACGAACACGCGCGGACGCTTACTTGCTCCGCTACAGCCGCACTTGCCCGTCGATGCAAGTGACAGACGCGCCGCCGACCCATACCCGCCCGTCCGCGTCGCGCTGCACCTGCACGCGCCCATCTCGGCCTACACACTGGCCCTGGGCGGCCACGTAGCGCGGGGGCATCAGGGCATCGGCCATCAACCATTGCGCCAGGCTGGCGTTCAGGCTGCCGGTAACCGGGTCTTCGTCGATGCCGGTCGGCGCGGCGAAAGCGCGCACGTGCAGATCGACCGCATCGTTGGCCGCTGTGGACACTGCGGCGACGCCGACTTTCTGCCCCAGCGCCTTGAGCGCGTAATGGTCGGGCGTGAGCGCCAGCACGGTTTGTGCATCATCCAGCAGCAGGCCCAGCCAGATCGGGCCGTTGTCCAGCAACTGTGCGGCGCGGATTTGCGCTGGCGTGATGCCCAGCGCCTGCGCAACTTGCGCGAGCAGCGCCGGAGCGGGCGCGTTGCGCGTCGAGGGTGGGGCCTCGAAAGCAGGCACGAGGCCATCGGTGCGGATGCTGACCAGCCCCAGCGCGCATTGCTGCACCACGCGCCCGGGCGCTTGGGCGCGCCCGCCCGCTTCGAGCCAGGCGTGGCAAGCACCCAGCGTCGGGTGACCGGCAAAAGGCAGCTCGCCGCCGGGCGTGAAGATGCGCAGCCGGTAATCGGCAGCCGGGTCGGTGGGCGGCGACAAGAACACCGTTTCGGACAGATTCATCCAGCGTGCAAAGTGCTGCATCGTTGCCGGATCGAGGTCCGCGCCATCGAGCACCACCGCCAGCGGATTGCCGCGATAGGGCGTTGGCGTAAAAACATCGACTTGTTTGAAAGGGCGGGTTTTCATGGGGAACATGACAGGGGCAACGCCGGAAATGCAGGAAGCGTCTTGTGCATTGTCTCGCCAAACGGAACTCGGTGTTCACTGTTCCAGCAGCGCCCGCGCCACCGCCTCACCGACGCGGATGCCGTCCACCCCCGCCGACAGGATGCCGCCGGCATAGCCCGCGCCTTCGCCGGCGGGGTACAGGCCACGCACGTTGGTACTTTGCAGCGGCGCGCTGGCGTCCTCATCGTTGCGCCGGATGTTGACGGGCGATGAGGTGCGCGTTTCCACACCGGTCAGCACCGCGTCGGGCAGATCGAAGCCGCGAATCTGGCGCGCAAAAGCCGGCAGCGCCTCGGCCAGCGCGGCACAGGCCCAATCGGGCAGCGCCTGCCGCAGGTCGGCGGGCCGCACGCCGGGCTGGTAGGAAGGGGTAACATCACCCCATTGCGCTGACGCCGCCGATGCGCGTTCGGCCAGAAAATCGCCGACTCGCTGCGCGGGCGCGCGGTAATCGCCCCCGCCGAGCCGGAAGGCCCGCGCTTCCAGATCGCGTTGCAATGCGATGCCCGCTAGCGGATGCGTTTGACCGGCGGGCAGCGCATCCACGCCCAGACTTGTGCCGAAAGCGGCCTCGAACGCCGCAGGCGCGGCGGGCAAATCGCCCGTGTTCAGGCCCACCACCAGCGCCGCGTTGGCGTTGCGTTCGGCGCGCGAATACTGGCTCATGCCGTTGGTGACAACACCGCCTGTTTCGCTGGTCGCGGCCACCACCGTGCCACCGGGGCACATGCAAAAGCTGTAGGCGGTGCGGCCATTGGCTGCGTGATGCGCCAGCCTGTAATCAGCCGCGCCCAACAGCGGGTGACCGGCGTGGCGGCCCCAGCGCGCGCGGTCAATCAGGCTTTGCGGATGCTCGATGCGCGCGCCGATGGAAAACGGCTTGGCCGCCATCGCCACACCGCGCCGGTACAGCATCACGGCCGTATCGCGGGCGCTGTGACCCAGCG
>JAIRRE010000062.1 GCA_031256125.1 Burkholderiaceae bacterium | reverse complement strand
ACCGTTTTTTTTCAAATCCAGGTCGTTGACCACCACCTGCGCGCCCGCCTTGGCCATCGCCAGCGCGACGCCGCGCCCGATGCCGCCGCCCGCGCCCGTCACCACCACCACTTTGCCCGTAAGCATGTTACTCATGTGCGTGTCTCCATTTATTACACAGCGCGCCACACGAGGACAACTCTCGCTCGGTCGCAGCCGCCTTGCGCATGGTAAGCGCCATTGAGGCATGAGGGCATTCAAAATTCCAGACGCTACCCTTTGACGCGATGGAACATGGAGGCGGTGATTCAGCTCTGACGCCAATGGCGTGATGGGCAGACAAATAGCTACAGGCCGGGATGGAATGAAGTGCAATCCCGGCCTATGGTTTTCCGGTTCTAAAACAACTGCTATTGCGCGTTCGCCGTTACGGTGCAATTGGCGGTAATGGGGTTGGTCGTGTAGGTATTGCCGCTGAACGCGCCCCCGCAGGTGCCTACTACAACCGCGCCGTTGGTGGCAGAGGGCCTGACCGTGAAGGTCAGGGGCGTTCCGTAAGTCGCCGTTACCTGCCCCGACGGGGTAATCATGGCGCCCGCGCCCGCGCTGGCCGTTACGGTGTATGACGATGGCGCGACACCGGCCACCACGGTGCAATTGGCGGTAATGGGGTTGGTCGTATAGGTATTGCCGCTGAACGTACCCCCGCAGGTGCCCGTCACGACTGCGCCATTTGTGGCAGAGGGCCTGACTGTGAAGGTGAGGCTCGTCCCGGCAGCCGCTGGCACTTGCCCCGAGGGGGTAATCATGGCGCCCGCGCCCGCGCTGGCCGTTACGGCGTAGGTTATCGGCGTAAATGTCACCGTCACGGTGCAATCGGCGGTAACCGGCTTGGTCGCAAAGACGGACGTATTGAGAGAACCGACCGCCAACGGCACGTATCCACAGGTACCCCCCAGAACGGCTTTGTATCCGGCATTGGGCGTCACCGTGAAATCGAGGCTTAACCCTGAAGCTACTTTCGTCTGCCCCAACGGGCTGATCGTGCCGCCGCCGCTGCCCGCGCTGACCGTTACGGTGTAGTACGCGGATGTGGACGGCGTGAAACTGGCTACCACGGTGCAAGAGGCGGTAATCGGGCTGGTCGTATAGACATTGCCGCTGAGCGTGCCGCCGCAAGTACCGCCCACAGTCGCGCTATACCCGGCATTGGGCGTCACCGTGAAGGCGCGGGCTGTTCCGGCAGCCGTGATTACCAATCCCGTGGGGTTGATCGCGCCGTTGCTGCCCGCGCTGGCCGTGATGGTGTAGTACGACGTGGTGGACGTGAAACTGGCCACCACAGTGCAATCGGCGTTAACCGGGTTGGTCGTATAGATATTGCCGCTGAGCGTGCCGCCGCAGGTGCCGCTCACCGCAGCGCTGTACCCGGAGGAGGGCGTCACCGTGAAGGTGCGTTGCGTCCCGGCAGCCGTCATTTCCTGCCCCAAGGGGCTGATGGTGCCGTTGCTGCCCGCGCTGGACGTAACGGTGTACGAGGAAGATGCCGTCAGCGTGAATGTCGCCGTCACGGTGCAATCGGCGTTAATCGGGCTGGTGGTAAAAGTATTGCCGTTGAGCACGCCGCCACAGGTGCCCGACACCGCCGCGCTGTACCCGACGGCGGGCGTTACCGTGAAGGCGCTGGACGTACCGGGAGTCGCCGACACCTGCCCCGAGGGGCTGATCGCGCCATTGCTGCCCGCGCTGGCCGTAATGGTGTACGACGGGGGTGGCGTCTGCGTGAAGCTGGCCACCACGGTGCAATCGGCGGTAATCGGGTTGGTCTTATAGCTATTGCCGGTCAACGTGCCGCCGCAGGTGCCGCCCACGCTCGCGGTGTAGCCGGCATAGGGCGTCACCGTAAAGGTGCTGGTCGCCCCGGAAGCGATGACATCCACCCCCGGCGGGCTGATCGAGCCGTTGCCGCCCAATACGCCAGCCGTAACGTTGTAGTACGTAACGCCGGGAGTGCCCTGCGTGAAATTGGCCGTTACGTAACTACAAGGTGCGGCGACGGGATCGATCGTATAAACGTCGCCGGTCAACGTGCCACCGCAGTTGCTGTCCACGCTGGCTATGGCGTAACCCGGGTTGGGCGTGAGCTTGAAAGACAGGCTTTGGCCCGGGGTCACTAATACATGACCGCCAGACGGTATTGGACTGGCCGCGCTGTCATTCCCCAGTCTGATCGTACCGCCGCTGCCCGCCTTGGCCAGAATGGTGAGTGCGTCAGCCGTGATGTGCTCGGTAATCGTGCAGTCGGCGGTGATGGGCAGGGTGACATAGGCGCAACTACCGCTCGAGCTGCAACTCTTCGTTAGAACGCCGCCACATCCACTGATGGAGGCAAGA
This sequence comes from Burkholderiaceae bacterium, assembly GCA_031256125.1. GTDB lineage: Bacteria > Pseudomonadota > Gammaproteobacteria > Burkholderiales > Burkholderiaceae_C > Ottowia. The sequence goes on along the minus strand of JAIRRE010000062.1, from coordinate 10,430 downwards.
GAAGATCCAGTATTTGTAAATATATCTAATATCGTAATATTTCCATCTGGCACAAATTTATAAGTATTTGAATCAGGTGAGCTTATGCCATCACTGTAAGTTTTGTTGATCGAGACAGTATGGTAGGAGGAAGTCGTACCAAATTGAGTTGTGACGACGCAATTATTCACACCCTCAGCTATTGGTCCCACAAAATATACTTGGCCATTAGGGGATTCAAAAGGATTAACCTGATCGTTGCTTTTGATAACACTGTAATCTAGAAGGGTGTCTAAGTTACAGTTACCATTAACAATTCCATCTGAGAAATTTGCAATTGAAGGAATTGGATTGTCTTGCGGGAATACCCATGTGTTTGGAAAAAAAACCAAACCTATGACATATCCCAACGGCATCTGGAAAAATTCACCGGTTACACCATTGCTTAGCACAACTGGGGTGGGATTCGGCATTGGGCGGGGCAGACTACCAGGAGGGTCAGTGAAGTATGGATAGATTGCTGGAACATCGCTACTGGATGGATATGCTGGAAGAATGATTGAACTCAAATCATCCTTATCCGAATAGCAGCCTTGAGGATATATTGCTGGCGCACCGTTGGATGGAGATGCTAATGGGATTATTGATCCCAAATCGCAGGCTTGGGGGAAGAGCGTGACGCCCGATGTCGGCGGGGTGAGGGTTGCCGTTATGACGCAGTCAGCGGTAACGGGGTTGCTGGTGAAGATGTCGCCAGCAAGTGTGCCACCGCAGGTGCTACTGAAATTGGCGGTATAGCCATCGAGCGTCCAAAACCGCGATTGGAAAACCGACCCATCGGGAACTGAATTATTATTTGTGCTATCAAACCCACCGAAGTTACTGGCAGTAGCGGCGTACATCGGCGAAATCGTAACGGTGTGATACACGGTCGATTGTGCAAACGCACTGCCCGATAAGAGCATACCCGATAAAATAAGTAGGTATATTAATATGTACATACCTACATGAAGGATTTTGGCTCGCATGTCGATCTCCCTGTCGCGGTAATGAATGAAAAAAATCCCGGCACCCTCCAATCCGAAGTGCAATATCCCAGTTGCACGAATGGAAACACGCTGCATAAACCTGCATCTGGAAGGGCGCCGGGCAAGTCCTTACACACGCCACTATCGTAAAGCGCTTTCACCCAAAAAATTTACCGTTCGTCGGCCAAATCCGGCATTTCGTCGGAAAGTTGGCCCTATTTACCGGACAGGCAACCCCGCAGGCCGGGATGGTGCGCGGTGCAATCCCGGTTTGCGGCGCTGTAAATCGCTGGCGGTGCAGTCACGCGGCGCGCTCGGCTTCCCAGCCTTTGCAGGCCAGCGCCACAGTACGCGGAACAGGCCGCGCGCCCGTGCGGTACTGACTGACGGTGCGGCGTGACAGCCCGATGGCGGTGGCCGCCTGCGCCAGCGATAGCCCGTGGCGATCCTGCCAGTGGCGGAAGGCCAGCGCATCGGAGCGGCCGGCCTGTTCGAGCGCCATTTCCATCAGGCGGTCGGCGTCCAGTCCTTCGCCGTTGGGCCATTGCAGTGTGTGACCCCAGTCAGTCACGGTAGCGCGCTGGAAAAAATCAGGGTTTTTTAGCTCTGCAAAGATCGCCAGGCGTTCGGTTACGCCGGCAAAATCGACCCGCACGACCTGACCGCCGGTGTAGCGGATTTCCATGAGCGTGCCGCCCAGCGGCTGCACGGATTGAAGACGGTTGACGGCGTTCATGTTTGACTCCTTGCGGGCGGGTTATGCAATCGCTCCCATTCGGCGAGGATGACTTCGGTATTGGCAACGACCCACGCGGCAGCATCGGTACTCACAGCGGGCGGCACGCCTGCGTTGAGCACGGTGCCCTCCAGGTAAATAATGGCCCGGCCATCTGGATGCAGGGCGTGTACATGCACTGGCGGGTGTTCGTTGCCTTGTACCCGGATCAACCAGTTGCCTTGCGCGTGAAGTTTCCCCATGCCTTGTAATTGTAGTGCGAATAGAGAAAAAATTTCTCTACCGCAGCCTGTTTATGTGCTACTTTTGTGCTGAAAGGCCATCTACGAGCAGCGAATCAAATCGCACAAAGTGTTGGGAGCATTTTTAAGCGGTTTACCGAGGCGCTTGACCGTTTTGATGGAAACGGCCACAAGTGCTACCCTGCCGGGCATTGCTCCAACTTTGGTTTTTGCCATGACCGCATCCGACGTTTCCGCTGCGCCCGCTTTCGGCCTGATCGTCATCGGCGATGAAATTCTTTCGGGCCGCCGGCAAGACAAGCATTTATCCAAGGTCATCGCGTTGCTTGCCGAGCGCGGATTGGCGCTGGCGTGGGCGCAGTACGTGGGCGACGATCCGGCGCGCATCACGGCGACGCTGCGGCACGTGTTGGCGTCGGGCGATGTGGTGTTTTCCACCGGTGGCATCGGTGCCACACCGGACGACCACACGCGCCAGTGCGCGGCGGCGGCGCTGGGCGTGCCGCTGACGCCGCACCCTGAAGCCACGGCGCTGATCGAGCAGCGCGGGCGCGAGGCGGCAGCGGAAAAGGGTCAGGCGTATGACCCGGCGCGCGCCGATAACCGCCAGCGCCTGCAAATGGGCGTGCTGCCCGAGGGCGCGGCGCTGATTCCGAATCCGTACAACCGCATTCCCGGTTTCAGTTGCCGGGGGCCGGGCGGCGGCGCGGTGTATTTCGTGCCGGGTTTTCCGGTGATGGCTTGGCCGATGCTGGCGTGGGCACTCGATACGCATTACGCGCACTGGTTCCAGCGGCCCGGCGCGTGGCGCGAGCGGTCGCTGATTGTTTTCGGCGCGGGGGAGGCGCTGCTGACGCCGGTGATGGAGCGGGTGGAAGCCGCGCACCCGCGCGTCAAGGTGTTCAGTTTGCCCAGCGTCGATCACCCGGAATGGGGCGCGCATATCGACTTGGGCGTCAAGGGCGCGGCGGAGGCGGTGGATGCGGCGTTTGCCGATCTCAAAGCGTGGCTGGCACCGTTCAAGCTCAAAACCGGCCCGGAATTGGCGCGTTGACGCGGTTTTGCGCGCTGTGCGAAAATTCTAGTTTTACTTGGGGTACGGCGCGGTGTGTCGAGCGAAGCGACATGAATCGCGCGGCTGCCCAGTCCATCTTTCCTTTTTCCGTAAACCCTTACCCAATCGCAGGAGAATCCGATGGTCCAGAACGTTGCCGACGTCATGAAACTGGTGAATGAAAACGAATGCAAGTTCGTCGATTTCCGCTTCACCGATACCCGCGGCAAGGAACAGCATGTGACGGTGCCGGTCTCGGCCTTCGACGAGGATAAATTCGAGAGCGGCCATGCGTTCGATGGCTCGTCTATCGCGGGCTGGAAGGGTATCGAAGCCTCGGACATGCTGCTCATGCCCGACCCGGAAACCGCGCACATCGACCCGTTCTATGAAGAATCGACGCTGGTGTTGACCTGCGACGTGCTGGAGCCGGGCGATGGCAAGGCCTATGACCGCGACCCGCGCTCGATTGCCCGGCGCGCCGAGGCGTATCTGAAGGCCACCGGCGTTGGCGATACGGCGTACTTCGGGCCGGAGCCGGAATTTTTCGTGTTCGATGGCGTGCGCTGGAGTACCGAGCCGGGCCACAGCTTCTACCAGATCGAGGAATACGAAGCGCCCTGGAACAGCGGCGCCAAGCTCGAAGGCGGCAACCGCGGCCACCGGCCCGTGACCAAGGGCGGCTATTTTCCCGTGCCGCCGGTGGATAGCACCCACGACATGCGCGCCGAAATGGTGCTGATTCTGGAAGCGATGGGCATTCCGGTGGAGGTGTTCCACCACGAAGTGGCCGGAGCCGGCCAAATGGAAATCGGCACCAAGTTCAGCACCCTGGTGCAGCGCGCCGACTGGACGCAGCGCCTGAAATACGTGGTGTGGAACGTGGCCGAGTCCTACGGCAAAACAGCCACTTTCATGCCCAAGCCCTACCACGGCGACAACGGTTCGGGTATGCACGTGCACCAGTCGATCTGGCAAGGCGGCAAGAACCTGTTCGCGGGCAAGGGTTACGCGGGCCTGTCGGATATCGCGCTGTACTACATCGGCGGCATCATCCAACATGCCCGCGCGCTCAACGCCATCACCAACCCGACCACCAACAGCTACAAGCGCCTGGTGCCGCACTTCGAGGCGCCGGTCAAACTGGCGTATTCCAGCCGCAACCGTTCCGCCTCGATTCGCATCCCGCATGTGATGAGCGACAAGGCGCGTCGCATCGAGGCGCGCTTCCCCGATCCGATGGCCAATCCATATCTGTGCTTTGCTGCGCTGCTAATGGCGGGGCTGGACGGCATCGAGAACAGGATCCACCCCGGCGAGGCCGCGTCCAAGGACCTGTACCACCTGCCGCCGGAAGAAGACAGACTGGTGCCCACCGTCTGCCACAGCCTGGATCAGGCGCTGGAAGAGCTGGAAAGAGACCGCGCCTTCCTGACCAAGGGCGGGGTATTCACCGACTCCATGCTCGACGCCTATTTGGAACTCAAGCAGGGCGAAGTCAACCGGGTGCGTGTCAACGTCAACCCGGTCGAATACGACATGTACTACTCGCTTTGATTCTTGGGTTAATCCGCAATGCGGGCAAAGGCGGCGCGAGCCGCCTTTTTCGTTGCTTTTGGTTTTGTCCTATGCGGAGAGCCGAATCTGTTTGCGGGATACTCGCCCCCTTGCCGTGAAAAGCCGTGATTCATTCATGAAGCCGCAACCGCTTTATTCGACCTTGATCTGTGCCGCACTGGCCGCGATTACCGCTTTGCCGGCGCAGGCGCAAGACAACCACATCTATCGTTGCCCCAACAACGAATACACCAACCAGATCAAGGGTCGCACCGATTGCAAGCGCGTTGAAGGCGGCAACGTCACCATCGTGCGCGGCGGAATGCCGCCCGCGCCGAAGTCTTCGGGCGGTGGCAGCGCCAGTTCAGCCGCGCAGCGCGTCGATACGCCCGAACAGCGCGCGCGCGACACGGACGCCAAGGCGATACTGGAGTCGGAGTTGAGTAAGGCCCAGGCGCATCAGACCGAGTTGGAAGCCGATTACCATAACGGTCAGCCCGATAAACAGGGCGATGAGGCGCGCAATTATCAAAAATACCTCGACCGGGTGGCTGGCATGAAAGCCGCCATCGACCGCAATCAGGCCGACATTGACGGCATCAAGCGGGAGTTGGCGCGTTATGGCCAACACTGAGTAGGTCAGCGCGAGCTGGTATGCCTGGATTTGGGATGGAATTTCAGTGCCGTTTTTGCGCCAAGGGCATCAAATACCATACCCCAGGCACGCCCCCGCATTGGGCATACCCTTGCACTCGCGCTTCAAGCGCCGTTCCCGCTCGGACGGGGTTTCCTGGTAGGGATTCTTGATGATTTTGACCGAGTGCCCGGATGATTTGTCTTTTTGGGCGGCTTTGCTGGATTTGGCGTTGGCCGCTTGAGGCGCCGTGGCGGCACAAGCGAGGATCAGCGCGGCGATGAGGCAGGGTAGGGCGCGGGTTGTCATGTCGTTGTTTATTGAAAAGACTTTAATGTTACCGCGATCGATGCCGCTCCCGGCGACAAATTTGCGCCAGTGGATTTCATGCGCGGCGGGGCGGGAACGCAACACAGAGTCTCTTATAATCAACCAGTTTTGCACTCGCAAAGCAGCACGCGCCACGCAGTTCCGGCATGGCGCGCAAGTCAAACCATTTGGAACGAAGGATCAAGCATGATTTCCAAAGACAAGAAGGCCGAAGTGGTCAAGGACAACGCCCGCGCGGCGGGCGATACGGGCAGTCCTGAAGTGCAGGTGGCGCTGCTGACGGCGCGCATCAACGAGCTGACGCCGCACTTCAAGGAGCACGCCAAGGATCACCACGGACGGCGCGGTTTGCTGCGCATGGTCAGCCGCCGCCGCAAGCTCCTGGACTATCTCAAGTCCAGGGATGCCGACCGCTACGTGGCCCTCATCAACAAGCTGGGCCTGCGCAAGTAAGGCCATGGCCGACTGCAAAACGCCTGATCCCTTGGCGGGTTCGGGCGTTTTGTTTTTCTTTCAACCGACAGGGGTTCAGCCGTTCAGGGCGAAGCTGTGTCATTCCACAAGTTGCGGGCCTGATGCCGGACGCCGGGGCTTGTGGAATGGCATCGTGTTCTGAAGCGTTGCCAGGCTCCCGGTCAATAGTAGCAAGGAGCAATTGAAATGAGTATGTTCAACAAGGTTGTCAAGACTTTCCAGTGGGGCGACAAGACCGTGACGCTGGAAACCGGCGAAATTTCTCGTCAGGCCGCCGGCGCGGTGATGGTCAGCATCGACGGCACGGTGGTGCTGGCGACTGTGGCGGCCAGCAAGACGGCGAAACCGGGGCAGGATTTCTTCCCGCTTACGGTCGATTACATCGAGAAAACTTACGCCGCAGGCAAAATTCCCGGCAGCTTCTTCAAGCGCGAAGCCAAGCCCAGCGAACTAGAGACGCTGACCAGCCGCTTGATTGACCGTCCCATCCGCCCGCTGTTTCCGGATGGTTTTTTCAACGAGGTGCATGTGGTGGTGCACACGCTCTCGCTCAATCCGGAGGTCGATGCCGACATCGCCGCGTTGATCGGCGTGAGTGCGGCGCTGTCGATCAGCGGCGTGCCGTTCAACGGCCCGATCGGCGCGGCGCGCGTGGGTTATGTGAACGGCCAATACGTGCTCAACCCCGGCCCGACGACGCGCAAGAACAGCCAGCTCGACCTGGTGGTGGCGGGCACTGAAAGCGCGGTGCTGATGGTCGAATCCGAAGCCGACCAACTGCCCGAGGACGTGATGCTGGGCGCGGTGGTGTTCGGCCACGAGCAGGGCAGGATTGCCATCAACGCCATTCATGATCTGGTGCGCGAAGCCGGCAAGCCCTTGTGGGCCGAGAGCGGCGAGTGGGCGCCGGAGGCCAAGGACCAGGCTTTCATCGCCAAGGTGGCCGAATTGGCCGAACCCAAGTTGCGCGCGGCCTACCAGATTCGCAGCAAACAGGCGCGCACACAGGCACTCCGCGAGGCTTATGCCGCTACCAAGGCGGCCTTGGCGGAGCAGGGCGCGGCGTTCGACGAAGTCAAGGTCGAAGGTCTGCTGTTCGAGCAGGAAGCCAAGATCGTGCGCAGCCAGATTTTGGCGGGCGAGCCGCGCATCGACGGGCGCGATACGCGCACCGTGCGCCCGATCGAGATCCGCACCGGCGTGCTGCCGCGCACACACGGCTCGGCGCTGTTTACGCGCGGCGAGACGCAGGCGCTGGTGGTCACCACGCTGGGCACCGAGCGCGACGCGCAGCGCATCGACGCGCTGGCCGGCGAATATGAAGACCGCTTCATCTTCCACTACAACATGCCGCCCTTTGCTACCGGCGAAGTGGGCCGCATGGGATCGACCAAGCGCCGCGAAATCGGCCACGGCCGCCTGGCCAAGCGTGCGCTGGTGCCGCTGCTGCCGGCCAAGGATCAGTTCCCCTACACCATCCGCGTGGTGTCGGAGATCACCGAATCGAACGGCTCCTCGTCGATGGCTTCGGTGTGCGGCGGGTGCCTGTCGATGATGGACGCGGGCGTGCCCATGAAGGCGCACGTGGCGGGCATCGCCATGGGCCTCATCAAGGAAGGCAACCGCTTTGCGGTGCTGACCGACATCCTGGGTGACGAAGATCATCTGGGCGACATGGACTTCAAGGTCGCGGGCACCACCAGCGGCGTGACGGCGCTGCAAATGGACATCAAGATCCAGGGCATCACCAAGGAGATCATGCAGGTGGCGCTGGCTCAGGCCAAAGAGGCACGGATGCATATCCTGGGCAAGATGCAGGCGGCGCTGTCCGAGGCCAAGGCTGAAATTTCCAGCTACGCGCCCAAGCTCTACACGATGAAGGTCAACCCGGAAAAGATCCGCGATGTGATCGGCAAGGGCGGCGCCACCATCCGGCAACTGACCGAGGAAACCGGCACCACCATCGACATCGCCGAAGACGGCACTGTCACCATTGCCAGCACCGATGCCGCCAAGGCCGACGAGGCGCGCCGCCGCATCGAAGAAATTACCGCCGAGGCCGAGGTCGGCAAGGTCTATGAGGGGCCAGTGACCAAGCTACTCGATTTCGGCGCGCTGGTCAACATTCTGCCCGGCAAGGATGGCTTGCTGCACATCAGCCAGATCGCGCACGAGCGAGTCGAGAAGGTCTCCGACTACCTGCAAGAAGGCCAGGTGGTGCGCGTCAAGGTGCTCGAAACCGATGAGAAAGGCCGCATCAAGCTGTCGATGAAGGCGCTGCTGGATCGCCCCCCGCGTGAAGATCGCGGCGATCGCTTCGAGCGTGGTGAACGTGGCGAGCGCCATGAGCGCTACGACCGCCCGCCGCGCGCCGAGCAGCCCGAACGCCTGCCCGATGATTTGCCCGGCGCGGGTGATGTTCAGCCGTGATCGGGTGGCGCTGGTTGGGGCAGGTGAGGCCGTCATGACGACCGCCATGGAATGCATTGAAATTCGCGCTTACGGCGGCCCGGAAATGCTCGTGCCCGCCGAACGTCCGGTGCCCGCGCCGGGCGTGGGCGAGGCGCTGATTCGCGTCGGCGCTTCGGGCGTGAACCGCCCCGATGTACTGCAACGCATGGGCCATTACCCGGTGCCGCCGGGCGCGTCCGATTTGCCGGGGCTGGAAGTCGCCGGCGTGATTGAGGCGGGCGACGTGTCGGCGCTGCAAGCGGCGGGCTTGGCCGTGGGCGATCGCGTGTGCGCGCTGATCGCCGGCGGCGGCTACGCCCAATACTGCGTCGCGCCGGTGGTGCAATGCCTGCCGGTGCCCAAGGGTCTCACGGTGACCGAGGCGGCGACGCTGCCGGAAACCTTCTTTACCGTCTGGAGCAATGTATTCGACCGGGGCCGCTTGCAGCCCGGCGAAACGCTGCTGGTGCAGGGCGGCGCGAGCGGCATCGGCGTGACCGCGATTCAGCTGGCCAAAGCCGCGGGCGCGACGGTGATCGTGACAGCAGGCAGCGACGACAAGTGCCAAGCTTGCCTGCGGCTGGGGGCGGACTACGCCATCAACTATCGCACCGCCGATTTTGCGCAGGAAGCGCTGCGTCTGACCGGGGGCCGGGGCGTGGACGTGATCCTGGACATGGTGGCGGGCGACTACACGGCGCGCGAAGTGGCGTGTCTGGCCGAGGACGGGCGCCTGGTGTTCATCGCGATACAGGGCGGCGTGCAGTCGGGCTTCGATGCCGGTCTGGTGCTGCGCAAGCGCTTGACCATTACCGGTTCCACGCTGCGCCCGCGCCCGGTACCGTTCAAGGGCGCGATCGCCCAGGCTTTGCAAACGCACGTCTGGCCGTGGCTGGAAAACGGGCGGGTGCGTCCGGTGGTGTTTCGCGCCTTCGATGCGCTGGAACCGGGCGATGGCCTGCCCAGCGGCGCGGCGCGGGCGCACGCGCTGATGCAAAGCCGCCAGCACATCGGCAAGATCGTGCTGACCTGGAATGGAGACGGCGCATGAGCAACCGGAAACTGATCGTCGGCAACTGGAAGATGAACGGCTCGCTGGCGGGCAACGCGGCGCTGATCGGCGATCTGCTGGCCGGTATCGGCCAACCCGCGTGCGACGTGGCGGTGTGCCCGCCGGCGGTGTATCTGGCGCAGCTTCAGGCGTTGCTGGCCGGTTCCGCCATCGCGCTGGGCGCGCAGAACGTGTCGATGCACGAGGGCGGCGCGTACACCGGCGACGTGTCGGCGGCCATGTTGCGTGAATTGGGCGTGCGTTACGCCATCGTTGGTCATAGCGAACGGCGGCAATACCAGGCCGAAAGCGACGTGCACGTGGCGCTCAAAGCCAAGCTGGCGCTGGCCGCGGGCATTACGCCGATCGTCTGCGTGGGCGAAACCGCGCAGGAGCGTCAGGCCGGTCTGACGGACTTCATCGTCAAGCGCCAGCTTTCGGCGGTGATCCATCTAGTGGGGCCGTGCGTGAGCGAGATCGTGGTGGCCTATGAGCCGGTATGGGCCATCGGCACCGGCCAGACCGCCACGCCGGAGCAGGCGCAGGCCGTACATGCGGTGTTGCGTGCACAAATCCGCGCCGCCACCGAGCACGCGGCGCGCGTGCGCATCCTCTACGGCGGCAGCATGAACGCGGACAACGCCGTGCAACTGCTGGCGCAGCCCGACATCAATGGCGGTCTGATCGGCGGCGCGTCGCTCAAGGCCCCGGATTTCCTGAAGATACTGGCCGCGTGCGCGTCGCAATGACGGGCTGGGCCGCAACAACGATTTTTTGGAGTGAATGGCATGAATTTTTTGGTGAACCTGCTGGTGGTGGTGCAAGTGCTGGTGGCGCTGGCACTGATCGGGCTGATCCTGGTGCAGCACGGCAAGGGCGCGGACATGGGCGCGG